>JAJPEO010000319.1 GCA_021166815.1 Nocardioides sp. | reverse complement strand
CCTCGGCTTCGCGCTGGTGCCGGTCGGCCTGGCGGCGTACCTGCTGGTGCGCTCGGGCACCCGCGTGCGCGAGGTCTGGGCGCGCGGCGGGCGCTGGGCGACATGGGGCGACGTCGGCTGGGGCGCCGGGCTCGCGCTGGGAGTCGGTTCGGTCGGCGTGGCGTTCTACCTCGCGACCTTCGCGCTCGGCACCAACCTCACCGTCGTGGCCCAGTCGCTGCCGGGGGAGTGGTGGCGGGTGCCGGTCCTGGTGCTGGCCGCTGTCGAGAACGCGCTCCTCGAGGAGCTCGTCGTGCTCGGGTTCGTCCAGGTGCGGCTGCGCCAGCTGGGGCTGGGCGACCTCCCGGCGATCGGGCTCGCCGCCCTGCTGCGGAGCAGCTACCACCTCTACCAGGGGTTCGGCGGCTTCGTCGGCAACCTCGCGATGGGGCTGCTGTTCGGCTGGCTCTACCGTCGCTGGGGCCGGGTCGGGCCCTTCGTGGTCGCCCACACCCTGCTCGACGTGGGGGCCTTCGTCGGGTACGCCGTCCTGGCCGGTCGGGTGGAGTGGCTCCCGACCCTGTGAGGCCGGGGTGGCTCAGGCCCCGTCGTGCCGGTGGTCCGCCTCGTGGTGCCGGCGGCGCAGCCAGCCGCCGCCCCACAGGGCCCACAGCACCAGCACCGGCTGAAAGAACAGCCTGATCAGGCGTGCCCGGTCAGTGTCGAGGCCGAACGCGTCGACGCCCTCGACGTACTGGGCGATGTTGCCGGGGAAGATCGCGACGAAGAAGGCCGCCAGGAGCGCCCCGATGGTGCGTCGGTGCCGTGGCAGAGCCACGAACGAGGCACCCAGCGCGATCTCGACGACGCCGGAGCCGAGCACCGTGAGGTCCTCGTCGATCGGGAACCACGCGGGGACCTGGGCCTGGAACTCCTGGCGCTGCGTGGTGAGGTGGCTGACGCCGGCCCCGACCATGGCGAGGCCGAGCGCGACACGGGCGAGGGTCTGGGCCTTCATGCTCGCGAGCCTAGGACCGGGGTGGGCGCCGACCCGGCCGGCGGGACGCTCACTGCTTCCCCCACTCCTCGTAGGGCATCGACCAGAACCACAGCGCGTCGTCGATGAGCAGGTAGGGGCCGTACGACGAGCCCTCGGCGAGGGTGAGCCTGCCCGGGGGCGCGACGACCTCCTGCCACTGGTCGTCCTTGCGGATCCACACGCTCGGGCCGCCCGGTGACTGGACGGCCAGGGTCAACGGCCAGACGACGGGGCCGTGCAGGATGCGGACCACCGGGTCGGCGGGGTCGAGCTCGATGTCGGGCAGCGGGATCCGCTCGCCCGCATCGTCGGACCAGTCCCACACCATGGGCCGGCCGTCGCGGGTCCCGGCGACCCACGTGCCGAGGGCCCAGGAGTGCACGTCCGTGACGACGTCGGCCCCACCCGCCAACCGGGCACGCCCCCACTCGTGCCTGCCGTACGGGTCGCTCTCCAGCCGCCACAGCGACGGCTCCGGGTCGTTCCTTCCCCGGCCGATCACCCCCGCGACGTTGACCATCACCTCCTCGGTGCTCGTGAGCAGGGCGGTCGTGCTCGGCTCCGAGCCGAGGAAGAGCGGCCGCCCGGCATCCACCAGGTGCCAGCCCCGGCCGCCCTGCTCCCAGGCGCGGATCCGCCACCGTGCGCCGACCGGCACGACGCCGACGGCCCGGACGTCACCCTCGTCGTCGTAGAGCAGGGACGCCCACACCGCAGCGCGACCGCGGTCGTCGCGCAGCGTGGAGGTGTGCCACTCCTCGAGCTCGGGGTAGGCGGGCGAGGACGGGTCCGGGTCCCACTTGTCGTCCCCGATCCAGCCCATGTGGAGCCGAGCGGGGACGCCGCTGCCGGGGTCGGACTGCTCGA
This sequence comes from Nocardioides sp., assembly GCA_021166815.1. GTDB lineage: Bacteria > Actinomycetota > Actinomycetes > Propionibacteriales > Nocardioidaceae > Nocardioides. The sequence goes on along the minus strand of JAJPEO010000319.1, from coordinate 6,834 downwards.
CGAGGCCGTCGTTCTCGATGTCCCCGGTGATGCCGTGGAGCCCGTCGGGATGGGCGACCGGCACTCGGCCGGCGACGTGGTTGACCCGGTCGGCCTTGACGGCTGCGGCCAGCGGGCCGCCGTCGTCGAGCACGCCGGCGATCCCGAGTCGGGCGCTGTAGGTGCCGTCCATGGCCCTGATCTCGCCCGGGACCTCGACGCGCTGCCAGCCGGGGTCCGCGGCTCGTGGCGGCCCGGACGGGGCCGGCGCGCGGCGTGGCCCGTCCGCGGCACACGCCGCGAGCAGCGACGCGGCGACCGCCAGCGCAGCCGCCGTGCTCCGACCCCCCGTCCTCACCCACGGCATTGTGCCCCAGGGGCAGACCCGGCGCTGGGGATGTGGCGCCTCACCAGCGACTTGGGAGACTGTGCGGGTGAGCAAGACCATCGAGCAGCGTCCGCCCCAGGTCACCATGGCCGCCGTCATCATCATGGCGGCCTCGACCATGGTCGTGCTCACGGCCTGGGAGCGCGTCAGCAACCTGCGCTCGCTGGAGTCGCGCAACGCGGTCGAGGAGTTCCTCGCCCAGCCGCCCGGTGACGGACTCGGCCTCGGCATCGAGAGCGTCCTGGGCGCGCTGCACGTCGCGGCGATCGTGGCGGCGGTCTGCGCCACCGCCACCGCGATCCTGGGCTTCTACGTCCTGCGTCGTGACAAGTCCTCCCGCGTCGCACTGGCGTTCCTCGCCGGGCCGCTGTTCGTCGCCGGGATGATGTCCGGCGGGATCGCCGGGTCGTTCGTCGCGGCCGGCGTCGTCATGCTCTTCATGCCCCCGGCCGCCGAGTGGTTCGCCACGGGCCGCTGGACCCCGCCACAGCCGCGGGAGCGCGCCGCCGCCGATCGTGAGCGCCGCGAGCAGCCGTCGGCGCAGTGGCCCCCGAGCGCGCCGCCGTCCTCGCAGCCCGGCCCGTCCGAGACGCCGTACGCCACGCCCCCGGCGCTGCAGCACCTCCCCCCGCCGCCGTGGATCGACCAGCCCTCCTCCGACCAGCACGCCCCCGCGCACCTCGCCGAGGGCCAGCGCCCGGGCGCACTGGTCGCGGCCTTCGTGATCACCGTCGTCTCGGCCTTCATCGTCGGCCTGGTCGCCCTGGTGGCGGTCGGCGTCGTCGCTGCCGCCCCCGACCTCGTCATGGACCAGCTCGAGCAGCAGCAGGAGCAGTCGGGCGTCGACCTCGGCGAGATCTCGCTGGCGCAGGTGCGCAGCTCGACCTTCCTCTCCGGCGGCACGATCCTGCTGATGTGCCTGGGCGCGCTCGTCGGCGCCGGGTTCGCCCTCGGGCGCCGCGACTGGGCGCGCCGGACCTGGGTCGCCGCCGCCGGCATCAGCGCCGTGGGGTGCCTGCTCGTGGTCCTGACCTCCGGCGGCTCGATGGCCGGGCTGATGGCGATGCCCCCGGGGGTCGCGGCCGTGATCACCCTCGGCCTGCTGCGGCGCGACGAGGTGCGTCGCTGGTTCGCCGCGCCGCGCGAGCAGCAGGCCCCGCCCCGTGATGGAGTGTCGTCGTGAGCAACCCCGTCAACCCCTACGGCCAGCAGCAGCAGCCGCAGCCCCCGCACCCGTACGCCGCACCGACCCTCCCCGCGCCCTCGGCCCGCGGGCGCCGGCCCGGCACGGTCACCGCTGCCGGCGTGATCGCGATCGCGATGTCTGTGCTCACCGTCGGCTTCGCCCTGCTGATGGTCGCCGTCATCACGGTGGCTCGCGACGAGATGCTGGCCGAGATGCGTCGGCAGCCCGAGTGGGCCGAGCTCGGCGTCGACGGCGACGTGTTCCTCTCGGTGCTGCTGGTCGGCTCGGTGGTCGTCGCGGTGCTCGGTCTCGTCGGCGCCGTGCTGGGTGGCTTCACGCTCGCCAGGTCCGTGATCGCCCGCATCCTGCTGGTCATCCTGAGCGCCTTCGTCGCCCTGGTCTCGCTGCTCGCGATCATGTCGATCATCAGCATCGTGCCGCTGGTGATGGCGGTCCTGACGATCGTCCTGCTGTTCACCGGCGGCGCCAACGACTGGTTCGCCCGACGCGAGCCCGCCATGCCTCCCGCGGCTCCCTACGGTCAGGCCCCGTACGGCCAGGCGCCGTACGGCCAGGCCCCGTACGGCCAAGCTCCGTACGGCCAGCCGTCAGCACCCCAGGCGCCGTACGGCCAGCCCGCGCAGCCCCCGGCTCCTGCCGCGCCGCGCGAGGAGCCCCCGCTCAACGCCTACGGCCAGCCCGTGCCGCCCCCGGTCGACGAGCCCGGTCCTGCCCCGGAGGACCGTCCGGAGCATTGACGGCTCAGCGGGACAGGTCGGCCGCGGCGAGGCGGCGTACTCCCTCGCGGATGACGTCGGGCTCCTTGCAGAACGCCCACCGCACGAGCTGGGCGCCGGTGGCCTCGTCGGCATAGAACGACTGGGCGGGGATCGCCACGACGCCGGCCCGCTCGGGCAGGGCCAGGCAGAAGTCGCGGCCGTCGGCCCAGCCCAGGTGGGCGATGTCGGTGGTGGCGAAGTAGGTGCCCTCGGGGACGCGGGGCTCCAGCCCGGCCGCGGCGAGGCCCTCGCACAGCAGGTCGCGGCGTCCCTGCAGGTCGCGGGCGAGCTCGCGCGGCCAGTCCGGCTCGTGGTCGAGGGCGTGGGCGACCGCGGGCTGCAGCGGTGAGCCGGAGGTGAAGGTCAGCCACTGCTTGGCGGCGAGCACGGCCTGCACGAGGGGAGCCGGGCCGGTCGCCCAGCCGACCTTCCAGCCGGTGAACGAGTAGCTCTTGCCGGCGCTCGACAGGGTGAGCGTGCGCTCGCGCATGCCGGGGAGCGTCGCGATCGGCACGTGCTCGTGGTCGTCGAAGGTCAGGTGCTCGTAGACCTCGTCGGTCACCACGACCAGGTCGTGCTCGATCGCGACGTCCGCGACGGCCTGGAGCTCCTCGCGGGTCAGGACGGTCCCGGTCGGGTTGTGCGGGGTGTTGAGCAGGATCAACCGGGTGCGCGGCGTGACGGCTGCGCGGAGCTCGTCGGGGTCGAGCCGGAACTCCGGCGCGCGGAGGGTGACGGGGCGGCGTACGGCTCCACACATCGCGAGCATCGCGTCGTAGGAGTCGTACCACGGCTCGAGGACGACGACCTCGTCGCCCGCGTCGACCAGCCCGAGGAGGGCGGCGGCGATCGCCTCGGTGCAGCCGGTGGTGACGACCACCTCGCGGTCCGGGTCGAGCTCGAGGCCGTAGTGGCGGTGCTGGTGGCGGGCGATCGCCTCGCGCAGCACCGGGACGCCGGGACCGGGGGCGTACTGGTTGGCCCCGGCCTCGAGGGCCGCGACCGCGGCGGCGATGACCGAGGGTGGCCCGTCGACGTCGGGGAAGCCCTGCCCGAGGTTGAGCGCGCCCGTGCGCACCGCAAGCGCCGACATCTCGGTGAACACCGTCGGCTTGATCGAGCTGAGGCGGGAGGCGAGGGTGCGCATGTCCCGCAGGCTACCGAGCGGCGCGGGTCCCTCCATGCCGCGAACCGAGTTGATCGTGGAGCCGCATGGCCACCCAGTGGCCACGAGGCTCCACGATCGTGGTGCGGGCTACTTGACCTCGGCCCGCATCGCCGCCCACGCGCCGATGACGAGCGGCAGGACCAGCCACAGCAGCGAGCTGACCCCGAGGTAGGCCCAGTCCTTCGCCACGATCTGTTGGTCGAAGAAGTAGGTCTGGTTGTACTGGAAGTTGACCCATCGGTTGATGTCGGCGAACCACTCCTGGCTGGTGGCCAGCAGGACCAGCAGGTTGCCGATGACGAAGCTGTAGACGAAGTAGCCCACGATCGCGGCCGGTGAGCTCCGGATGACCAGTCCGAGCATGAAGCCGAACGCCATGCCGAGCACGTTGGCCAGCACGATGTGGGACAGGTCGGTGAGGCTCGTCTCCCAGACCGGGTCGATGCCGTAGGCGGCCGCGCCCAGCAGGTTGGTGCCGGCGCCGATCGTCAGGGCCACGACCATGGCCGCGACGCCGACGTGCACGGTGTTGACGGCCTTCGCGAGCAGCACCCGCCCGCGGTGGGGCACCAGCGTGAACGTCGTGAGGCCCGAGCGCTGCGACCACTCCGAGGTCACGGACAGGATCGCGATGACAGGCAGGATGATCGCCATCGGCACCCCGATCGCCGCGCTCAGGTTGGCGTAGGTGACGTCGGCCTCCGAGCCGAACATCAGCACCGCGCCGCTGGCCAGCACCGCGGTGACGGCGACGGAGGCCATCAGCCAGAAGCCGGAGCGGGTGTCGAACATCTTGCGCAGCTCGACCCTGACGAGCCGGCCGAACGGGATGGGCCTGGTCGTACGGGGCCGGTGCCGGGCAGGCGTCACGGGCTCGGTCGCCGGACGCGGGAGGGTCGTGGTGGTCATGCTGCTGCTCCTTCGTGGGCGTCGGTCTCGCGGGCGGTGTCGGCGGTGAGCTGGAGGAACATCTCCTCCAGGCCCGCGCCCTCGGCGGCCCGCAGCTCGGTGAGGGGGACGCCGGCGTGCAAGGCGAGCTGGCCGACGACGCCCGGCTCGGTCTCGGCGCGCAGGCCGCCGTCGGTCGGGTGGGTGACGATGTGGTGCTCGTGCAGGGCGCGGGCGAGGTCGGCGACGGAGGGCGTACGGACCAGCGTGCCGGTCGAGGCGAGCAGGTCGGCCTTCGTCCCCTGGGCGACGATGCGACCCTGGCCGATCACGACGAGGTCGTCTGCGACCACCTCGATCTCGTGCAGGAGGTGCGAGGAGAGCAGCACGGTGCCGCCGTCGTCGGCGAACCCGCGGAGCAGGTCGCGCATCCAGCGGATGCCCGCCGGGTCGAGGCCGTTGGCGGGCTCGTCGAGGATGAGCACGTGGGGGTCGCCGATCAGCGCGGTGGCGATGCCGAGGCGCTGGCGCATCCCCAGGGAGTAGTGGCGGACCCGGCGTCCCGCCTCGGACTCGGTGAGCCCGACGCGGGCCAGGGTCTCGGGCACGCGGCTGACGGGCAGACCCATCGTCCGCGCCGCGACGGTGAGGATCTCGCGGCCGGTGCGACCGGCGTGCTGGGCGGACGCGTCGAGCAGCACCCCCACCTCCAGGCCGGGGTTGCCCAGGTCGCCGTACCGCTCCCCGCCGATCGTGACGGAGCCGTGGGTGGGGCGGGTGAGGCCGACCATGACGCGCATCGTGGTGGACTTGCCGGCTCCGTTGGGGCCGAGGAAGCCGGTGACCCGGCCGGTGGCCGCGGTGAACGACACGTCGTCGACGGCGGTGAACCCGCCGTAGTGCTTGGTGAGGGACTCGACTGTGATCATGGCTCCACGCTCCCGCGAACGCGGGGCCCTGCCCATCGGGGACAGTGCCGACTCCGTCCCTGAACCTGACCCCGAGACGGGCTCAGGGTCGGGCCCCGGAGGTGCCGGGGGTCTGGGAGGATGCGGGCCATGACCGACGCGACCCTCGCCGCCGACATCGACGCCTGCTGCCGCCTGACCGGCACCTTCACGCTGCGCTCGGGACAGGTGGCCGACACCTACTTCGACAAGTACCTCTTCGAGTCCGACCCCGCGCTGCTCGACCGCGTCGCCACGCGGATGGTCGACCTGGTGCCCGAGGGCACCGACCTGCTCGGCGGCCTCGAGATGGGCGGCATCCCCTGCGCGACGGTGCTGAGCGCCAAGACCGGCCTGCCCGCGCTGTTCGTCCGCAAGAAGGCCAAGGAGTACGGCACCGCCAAGCTCGCCGAGGGCCCGTCGGTCGAGGGTCGCCGCGTCACCCTGGTCGAGGACGTCATCACCACCGGGGGAGCCGTACGCGACGCGACGAACGCGCTGCGCGAGCTCGGGGCGATCGTCGAGGTCGTGGTCTGCGCGATCGACCGCTCGCCGGAGGGGGAGAACCCACTGGCCGACGTGGGCCTGGAGGTCCGCTCGGTCCTCACCCGTGCGGAGCTCGACGCCGCCCGCGGCTGAGGCGAGCCCTCAGTCGACGTCCTCGCCCATGATGTCGCGGTCGGGGCCGCCGTCGTCGGGCCCGATGGCCGCACCGGGGGCGTTGGTGCGCTTGTGGCGCCACCACTCGAAGGCGATCGGGGCGAGCGAGAAGGCCAGGATCACCAGCACGAGCTTGTCGATGCTCTCGCCCAGGCTGGGGAAGGTGCCGCCGAGGAAGAAGCCGAGCAGCATGATCGACACCACCCACAGCACCGCGCCCACTGCGCTCCACAGGAAGAAGCGGTGGCGCTGCATCCGGGTCACGCCGGCGACGACGGTGACGTAGGTCCGCACGAACGGCACGAACCGGCCGATGACCAGGGCCTTGTTGCCGTGCTTGTCGAAGAACGCGGTGGTCTGGTCGAAGTACTTGCGCTTGATGATGCGCCCGTCGCGCTCGTAGAGCGGCGGCCCGATCTTGCGGCCGATCTCGTAGCCCACCACGTTGCCGAGGAAGGCTGCTGCGGTGAGCAGCACCAGCGCCACCACCAGCTCCACCGCGGGCGGCCCGGGGAAGATGTCGAGCTGCCCGGTGGCGATGAAGAGCCCGAGCGCGAACAGCAGGGTGTCGCCGGGCAGGATCGGGAAGAAGAGCCCGCACTCGACGAACACGATCACGACGCTGATCCAGAACAGCGCGGTGCCGAAGGTGGCGAGGAGCCAGTCGGGCTCCATCCAGTCGATGCCGAGCAGCAGCGGCTGGACGAGGAGGGCCATGTCGGCGAGTGCACTCACGCGCGCAACCCTAACCAGCGCCGCCCAAGGCTCCCGTGTCGTCGAGACCTAGGGTGCGTGGCATGGACGAGGAGGAGCGGGCGCCGTACGACCCCATGCCGCAC
>JAJPEO010000262.1 GCA_021166815.1 Nocardioides sp. | reverse complement strand
GGCCTGTGGCCCCGCGACGCCCGTGCCCGTTCCCTGTTCCGCTGAGTCCCGGCATCATCTCAACCACCCGCAGAGGAGACCCGTCATGAAGTTCATGCTCATGGTCCACGAGACCACCCGTCCCACCGAGCAGCCGCCGGTCGAGCTGTTCCAGGCCATCGGCGCCCTCAGCGCGCAGGAGAGCGCGACCGGTGCCCTGGTCGAGGTCGGCGGCCTGCTGCCCATCGACCACGGCTCCGTCGTCAGCCTCGCGGGCGGGGCCATCGCCACGACCGACGGTCCGTTCGTCGAGGCACGAGAGCTCGTGGGGGGCTACTCCGTGTACGACGTCCCCGATCTCGCCGCCGCGAACCAGAAGGCGGAGGTCTTCCTGGCTGCCCACCGTGACACGTGGCCCGGCTGGGAGGGCTGGGTCGAGATCCGCCCCATGATGGACGGGATGTGACATGACCCTCCCGGAGCCTCGGGCACGGTGATGCCCGACCCGGCCGCGACGGTCGAGGAGGTGTGGCGGCGTGAGTCGCCACGCCTCCTCGGTGCGTTGCTCCGCATCACCAGGGACGTGGGGCGCTCCGAGGACCTGGCCCAGGAGGCGGTCGCGCAGGCACTCGCCCAGTGGCCGTCCAGCGGCATCCCCGAGAACCCCGCCGCGTGGCTCATGACGACCGCCAGGAGACGCGCGATCGACCAGCTCCGCTCAGGCGAGCGGCAGCTGCGCGCCTACGCCGAGGTGGCTGCGTCCACGGTCGACGAGTACGAGGAGGCCTTCATCGTCGACCACGTCGAGGACGACGTGCTGCGGCTGATGTTCGTCTGCTGCCACCCGTCACTGACCGACGAGACCCGCACCGTCCTGACGTTGCGCCTCGTGGCGGGGCTGAGCACCCGCGAGATCGCCCGCGCCTACCTCACGTCGGAGGGGACCGTCGCCAGCAGGATCTCGCGGGCGAAACGCACTCTCGCAACGGCTCGCGCCGCGATGGAGGAGCCGACCGGCGCAGATCGGGCCGAACGCCTCGCATCGGTCCTGGCGGTGGTCTACCTCCTCTTCAACGAGGGGTACGCCGCCACAGCCGGCGTCGACTGGACGCGGCCGGCCCTGTGTGCCGAGGCGCTGCGCGTGGGCTGGTTGCTGGCGGCCGTCGCCCCTGCCGAGCCCGAGACCCACGGCCTGGTCGCGCTCCTGGAACTGCAGTCCTCCCGGTTGGCGGCCCGGGTCGACGGCTCGGGTGCCGCGGTCCTGCTCGACGACCAGGACCGTGCCGCGTGGGACCACGACGCGATCGGTCGGGGCCTCGCGGCCCTGGGGACTGCGGTACGCCTCGGGGGTGAGGGGCCGTACGTCCTCCAGGCGGCGATCGCCGCCGAGCACGCCCGGGCGCCTTCGGTGCAGGAGACGGACTGGGAACGCGTGGCCGGGTTGTACGAGCGCCTGGCGCGTGCCACTGACTCGGCCGTGGTCGAGCTCAACCGCGCGGTGGCGCTCGCGATGGCACGCGGCCCCGAGGTCGGGCTGGCGCTCGTCGACCTGGTCGCGGCGCAGCCGGGTATGACCGATCTCCACCTCGTGCCGGCTGTGCGCGGTGACCTCCTCCACCGGCTGGGTCGTCACACCGAGGCCGCAGCTGAGCTGCGACGCGCCGCCGGCCTCGCCGGGAACCAGCGGGAGCGGGCACTCCTGCTCCAGCGGGCCGAGCGGCTCGAGCAGCCTGACCGGCCGGGGTGACGGTGGCGCGCAGTCAGTTGTCACGTCAAGCACGCGGCTAGGCTGCAGGTCATGGAGGCGGAGTGGCTCGATGACGTCGAGATGGCGGCGTGGTTGCGGCTGGTGGCCGTGGTCGAACTGCTGCCGGGCGTGCTCGACACCCAGATGCGGGCAGCCGCGGGCCTGACCCACTTCGAGTACCAGGCCATGGCGATGCTGTCCGAGGCCCCGGAGCGCACCTTGCGGATGAGCGGGCTGGCGACGCGCACCAACGCGACCCTGCCGCGGCTCTCCCACGTGGTGCGCCGGCTCCAGGAGCGGGGGCTCGTCGAGCGCTTCCCGTGCCCGGAGGACGGCCGCGTCACCAACGTCCGCCTCACCGATGCCGGGTTCGCCGAGATCGTCGCCGCCGCTCCGGGACACGTGGAGACGGTGCGGCACAGTGTCTTCGACCCCCTGACCCGTGAGCAGGTCGCCCAGCTGAGAGACATCGGGGAGGCGATCCTGTCGCGGATCGATCCCGACGGCCGGATGACGGTGCTCTACGACCCGGAGCGCGCCTCGGAGGGCCGGACGCAGGCGGCAGGGGAGTGAGCGAGCAGCAGGTCGTCAGTGACGCCGCCGCGCGCGGCTCGCGTCGCCGGGAGCGTACGCGGACGCTGGTGCTCGACGCCGCGGAGCGGCTGATGTCGCAGGCGCCGCCCGAGGAGGTCAGGGTCGAGGACGTCGCTGCCGAGGCTGGGATCTCCCCGGCCTCGGTCTACGTGCACTTCGGCACCAAGGACGCGCTGCTCGCCGCCGTGGCCGAGCGGTTGCTCGCCGTGGCCACCGATGCGCTCAGATCGGCGTACTCGGCCGACACCTCGCCGCTGGAGCGCTTCGCGGGCGTCGGCGCGGCGTACCTGCGCCTGCTCCTCGACCACCCCGCCGTGGCGCGCTACCTCACCACGACCGGGGAGCGCGGTCCGCGCACCCGCGTGGAGGAGGAGGTCGTCACGCGTTTCAGCGACCTGCGACGCGAGTTCGAGCAGAGCATCCGCGAGGCGGTGGAGGGCGAGGCGATCAGGCCGGTCGACCCCGAACGGCTGTCGTACTTCCTGTTCGGGGCGTGGAACGGCGTCGCGGCGCTGGCGCTGCGTCGCGATGCGTTGGCAGTGCCGCCCGAGCAGGTGGAGCAGGCCGTGATCGAGGCGGGCCTGGTCCTGCTCGACGGCCTGATCGGTGATCGGCCGGCCACGTGACGCCCGGCCCGGCCGACGCGGCAGGATGACCCCATGACGCTCCCCGATCCGGTGGTCCCCGAGGACGACGCCTGGTTGCGCCGGGCCATCGAGCTCGCCGTGGCCAACGTCGCGGCCGGTGGAGGTCCGTTCGGCGCCGTGGTGGTGCGCGACGGCGAGCTGGTCGCGACGGGTGTCAACCGCGTGACGATCGACCTCGACCCCACCGCCCACGCCGAGGTGAGCGCGATCCGTGCGGCCTGCCGGGCGCTGGGCGACTTCTCGCTCGCCGGGTGCACGCTGTACTCCTCCTGCGAGCCCTGCCCCTTGTGTGCGGCGTCGGCCCTGTGGGCGCGGCTGGATCGCATGGGGGTCGCGGCCGACCGGCACGACGCCGCGCGCGTGGGCTTCGACGACCGCAACTTCTACGAGCTCCTCGGCACCGACCCGGCGGCCTGGCCGATGCACGTGGTGGCGCACCGGGTCGAGTCGGCCGACGAGCCCTTCGCCGCCTGGCTGGCGAAGGAGGACCGCCAGCACTACTGAGGCGTACCGTGGCTGGAATGCGCTCCCTGGTGATCGCCGTGGCCACGACGTGCTGCCTCGCGGCCGTGGTCGGCTGCGGGCCGGACCCCGATCCGGCGACCCGGTCGGGCCTGCCGCAGTCCGACGAGCAGGTCGACCTCGACCCGGCCGCCTTCACCACCGACGTGACCAACCCGTGGTTTCCCCTCCGACCGGGAACGCGGTGGACCTACCGCGAGACCACCGAGGACGGCGAGAGCGTCCTCGTGGTCGTGACGGCCACGGGGGTCACCCGCGAGATCGCCAACGGCATCACCGCGCTGGTCGTGCGCGACACGGTCAGCCTCGGTGGCGAGGTCATCGAGGACACCTTCGACTGGTACGCCCAGGACGCGGACGGCACCGTCTGGTACCTCGGCGAGGACACCGCCGAGCTCGAGGACGGCGAGATCACCACGCGCGAGGGCTCGTTCGAGGCGGGGGTCGA
>JAJPEO010000011.1 GCA_021166815.1 Nocardioides sp. | reverse complement strand
GAGCCCCGCACCTGCACCACGTCCAGGCAGATGCCGCGCGAGGTGCGTACGAGGAGTCGTCGCCCGGCCGTGTGCCCGAACTCGTCGGTGTCGTCGCGGTGCCAGCGCCACTGGTCGCCCGGCTCGGGCGCGGTCCCGGGGCGCCACGTGAAGAGCACGCCCTCGTCGGTGCGGCGCCCACTGAGCGTGGGCGCCTGGGTGAGGACGTCGGGGACGACGTCGGTCGGGGTGTGCTGGGCGTCGGGTGCCGGTGACGGGTCGTCGCGGTGCTCGCCGCGGTCCCCACCCATGAGGACCAGCCCGCCCACCAGCGCGCCGAGTTCTGGGCGGCGATCGACGCCCAGCGTCGTGCGATGTCGCGCGCCGTGGGGCGCCGTCGGCGCTGGTGGGCGCTGGTCAACCTGGCCTCGTTGCGCCCCGGCTCGCGCTGATTGGCCTTACTCCCGCCCGCCTGACTACACTGGTGCGTCGGTCCAACGTGGGCTGTGCTTTCGCGTGCCTCGCGGCTGCTCGGCGCCGTCGGCTCCTCGCAAGAGGGTCGGTGTGTGTCGAGGAAATGAGGAGCGGGAGACCACTCGACGAGGTCCACCGGCACCTTCCTCGCGGAAGGAGCTGGGCGGTTCCCGGACCGAACGGTAGACAACACTGCAACAGATTGTGGAGGACATGCCGAAGAAAGAAGGCGTGATCGAGCTCGAGGGCACCATCGTGGAGGCCCTGCCCAACGCCATGTTCCGGGTCGAGCTGACCAACGGACACAAGGTGCTCGCCCACATCAGCGGCAAGATGCGCCAGCACTACATCCGGATCCTCCCCGAGGACCGTGTGGTGGTGGAGCTCTCGCCGTACGACCTCACCCGGGGTCGGATCGTCTATCGCTACAAGTAACCAGCCGAGTAGCAAGGATTCGTTGACATGAAGGTCAACCCCAGCGTCAAGCCGATCTGCGACAAGTGCAAGGTCATCCGTCGCCACGGCCGCGTCATGGTCATCTGCGAGAACCCGCGTCACAAGCAGCGCCAGGGCTGATCCAGCCCAGTCGTCGCGAGCGCGCTCGCCGACCGCACAACTGAATACACCACACAACGTGATCGCTAGGCCGCGCAGGCGGCCGAAGACACCTCCGGAGCACCGGCCGGAGCCCACCCCCGACACCACGAGGCGGGATGGGACGCGACACGACCGAAACCGGTGTGAAGACAGTTAGGAAACCGCCACATGGCACGCCTCGTTGGTGTTGACCTCCCGCGCGACAAGCGCATCGAGGTCGCTCTCACCTACATCTACGGCATCGGCCGTACCCGCGCCAAGCAGCTGCTCGAGGCCACCGGCGTCGACCCCAACACTCGGGTCCACGCGCTCGGTGACGAGGAGCTGGTCAAGCTTCGTGACGAGATCGAGGCCAACTTCAAGATCGAGGGTGACCTCCGTCGTGAGGTCCAGGCCGACATCCGTCGCAAGATCGAGATCGGCAGCTACCAGGGTCGCCGCCACCGCATGGGCCTTCCGGTCCGCGGTCAGCGCACCAAGACCAACGCGCGCACCCGCAAGGGTCCCAAGCGCACCGTCGCCGGCAAGAAGAAGGCCAAGTGATCCAGCGCCGCCCCTGATGGTGCAGTGCTGATCACGTCGGTCCCTCAGAAGCTTCCAGACCAGAACTCACAGGAGATACCTGAATGCCTCCCAAGAGCCGCGCAACCAAGGTGCGCCGCAAGGAGAAGAAGAACATCGCTCAGGGCGAAGCCCACATCAAGAGCACGTTCAACAACACGATCGTCACGATCACCGACCCCACTGGTGCGGTGATCTCCTGGGCCTCTGCCGGCACCGTCGGCTTCAAGGGCTCGCGCAAGTCCACCCCGTTCGCTGCTCAGATGGCCGCCGAGGCCGCTGGTCGTCGGGCGATGGAGCACGGCATGAAGAAGATCGACGTCTTCGTCAAGGGTCCGGGTTCGGGCCGCGAGACGGCGATCCGCTCACTGGGTGCGATCGGCCTCGAGGTCGGCACCATCCAGGACGTCACGCCCACGCCCCACAACGGATGCCGGCCGCCCAAGCGCCGCCGCGTCTGACGACCACGAGACCACGACAGGAGATCTGAACCATGGCCCGTTACACCGGACCCATGACCCGCAAGTCGCGCCGTCTCGGTGTCGACCTCGTCGGCGGCGACAGCGCCTTCGAGAAGCGCCCCTACGCCCCCGGCCAGCACGGCCGCGGCCGCATCAAGGAGAGCGAGTACCTGCTCCAGCTCCGTGAGAAGCAGAAGGCTCGCTTCACCTACGGCGTGATGGAGAAGCAGTTCCTCCGTTACTACAAGGAGGCCAGCCGTCGCCAGGGCAAGACCGGCGACAACCTGCTGCAGCTGCTCGAGTGCCGCCTCGACAACGTCGTCTACCGCGCCGGTTTCGCCCGCACCCGCCGCCAGGCCCGCCAGCTGGTCGTCCACGGCCACTTCCTGGTCAACGGCAGGAAGGTCGACATCCCGTCCTTCCAGGTGAGCGACCACGACATCATCGACGTGCGCGAGAAGTCGCTGGAGATGACCCCGTTCATCGTCGCTCGTGAGACCCACGGCGAGCGCCACGTCCCGGCCTGGCTCGAGGCGCTGCCGTCGCGCATGCGCATCCTCGTGCACCAGGTCCCGGTCCGCGCACAGATCGACGTGCCGGTCCAGGAGCAGCTGATCGTCGAGTACTACTCGAAGAAGTGATCCCTCGCTGGTGGCCACCCGCAACCCGGGTGGCCACCGGCACCTCCCTCACCCCAACCTCCTCAGGTTCGGATCCATCAAATAGTGGTTGGGTCCGGAAAGGACAGATTCCGTGCTTATCGCTCAGCGCCCGACCCTCACGGAAGAGAGCGTCGACGAGTTCCGCTCACGGTTCGTCATCGAGCCGCTGGAGCCTGGCTTCGGCTACACGCTCGGCAACTCGCTCCGCCGTACGCTGCTCAGCTCCATCCCGGGCGCCTCGGTCACCAGCATCAAGGTCGACTCGGTTCTGCACGAGTTCTCCACGATCGAGGGTGTCACCGAGGACGTCACCGAGATCATCCTCAACCTCAAGGGTCTCGTCGTCTCCTCCGAGCACGACGAGCCGGTCGTGATGTACCTGCGCAAGTCCGGCGCCGGTGACGTCACCGCTGCCGACATCACCCCGCCGGCCGGTGTCGAGGTCCACAACCCCGACCTCAAGATCGCGACGCTGTCCGACAAGGGCAAGCTCGACATGGAGCTCGTGGTCGAGCGTGGCCGTGGTTACGTCTCCGCCTCGCAGAACAAGGGCGCCGACAACGAGATCGGCCGCATCCCGGTCGACTCCATCTACAGCCCCGTGCTGAAGGTGACCTACAAGGTCGAGGCGACCCGTGTCGAGCAGCGCACCGACTTCGACCGCCTGGTCATCGACGTCGAGACCAAGCCGTCGATCCGTCCCCGCGACGCGATCGCCTCGGCGGGCAAGACGCTGGTCGAGCTCTTCGGCCTGGCCCGCGAGCTCAACGTCGAGGCCGAGGGCATCGACATCGGCCCCTCGCCGGTGGACGAGCAGCTCGCCGCCGACCTGGCCCTGCCGGTCGAGGACCTGCAGCTCACGGTCCGCTCCTACAACTGCCTCAAGCGTGAGGGC
>JAJPEO010000142.1 GCA_021166815.1 Nocardioides sp. | reverse complement strand
ATCTCTCCGGGATGGCGCTCAACAACGTGCTCTCCAGCGCCTGCCCGAGCGTGTCGACGTCGGCCCCCTTCACCTGCCTCAGCGGCGACCCGGGCCAACCCAACTCCGGGCATATCGAGTCGGCCTGGGACGACCTGATCGATGCCGGCACGGTCGTGCCGGTGCCGGTCTTCTGCTCGAAGGCCCCGGGCAAGTGCGCGGTCGACTCAATCTTCGGCACCGGACAAAACGCTGTCTTCCCGGTCCACAAGCTCATCGCCGTCCAGGTCTGCGGCTACCACTTCGGCAAGCAGCCCCCGCGCCGATACAAGCCCACGGTGGCGAAGGGCTACTGCACCGAACCCGCTGTCGACACGGTGATGAACCAGCTGGCGTCCGACAACTCCGAGGACGTCTACCTGGTCCTCGCCGCAGCCAACCTGCAGGTTTCCAATGTCACCGCCGACTCCTCTTGCCGGCTGGGTGACGACTGCGACGGCGGACTGCGCCAGATCCGCATGACCAGCGGCGGCTTCGACTACTGAGGCTCCGGCCAGTCCGCGTCGAGGTCGATGTGCTCCACGCCCGGGTCGGCTCCTTCGGGAGCAGCCTCGGGCGGTGCCATGAGCGCAGCCACGGCATGGGCGAACGAGGTGGCGGCGACCGTGAGATGGGTCTTCACCTCGGGGCTGAGGCCGCGTACGGCGTGGATGGTGCGGCACACGGGGCAGTAGGTGCACTCCGCCGCACCGGTGGCGATGTGCTCGTCGACGTCGCCAGCCATGGCTGCGGCCTGAGCCGCCAGGCCGGTGACGCCCTCGCCGACATCGGCAGCGTGCTCACGCGCCCACGTGGAGAGCGCCCCGAACAGCTTGGCTGCCTCCTCGGCGAGTGAGCCCACGGCATCGGAGCCGTCAGCGTGCTCGTCGCTCACGACCCCTCCTGCGGATCCTCGAACCTGACCTGCACGCGCCCGTCATGAACACGTGCCGCTGACACCCGCTGCCGAGCAAGCCCCGGTGGCAGCGTGAGAAGGCGACGATACGACCCCAGGGAGATCACCAGCTCATCGGCCTTCCTGACGAGACCGACGTCGCCGCGCTCGGCCAGCGGCACCGAGACCGAGAGCACGGTCGCGCCGTCCTCACGAGCGACGGTCATCGGAGCTTCTATCGACGTCGCTGCGAACGGGTCGCCGCCCGCGTAGAGCGCATCCGCCAGGTCCAGCAGGTGCTGTTCCCCCACCGGTTCCACAGCGCGGTACTCGGAGTGCCAGCGGGCCAGTCCGCGGAAGGAGTCCTCGACGTCGCGCAGCACCGCGGCCTGCGCCTCGATCCAGCCCGACCGCCAGTCGTCTGCCCCGTCCCGCGGGAACACCCGGTTGGCGATCACTCCGTCCACGCGGTAGCCGAACATCGAGAGCAAGGTGTATGCGCGCCGCGCCTCGGCCAGCACCACGGTCTCCGGCGTCAACACAAGCCGGACCGAGGCGTCCGGACCGGTGAGCAGCGCCTGGACTCCCGACAGGCTCGCGTGCAGGCGCTCGAGGGCGTCGAAGACCGAGTCCTCAGGCATCGGTACGCCCGCAGCCCGGGTGAGCACCGGCCTGAGGGCCTTGACCACGCGGCGCTCCATGGGCAGGACCCGGTCCATGTACCACCCCAGTGCCTCGGGGAGGGCGAGCAGGCGCAGCGTCTCGGCCGTGGGTGCGCAGTCGAGCACCAGCAGGTCCCACCGTCCGGACTCGGCCTGGGTGCGTACCTCCAGGAGCGCGAACACCTCCTCGGCGCCGGGGATGACCGCGAGCTCCTCGGCGGCGACCGAGTCGACGCCGGCAGCCTCGAACACCCGGAGCAGGTAGCGCTGGATGTCGGCCCAGGACTGCTCGAACAGCCGCTGCGCGTCGATGTGCTGGACCCAGAGGTCCGGCGCCACCTCGGTCGGCGCCGGTCCCGCGGGACGACCCAGCGTGTCGGCCAGCGAGTGGGCCGCGTCGGTCGACATCACGAGCGTACGGCGCCCCGAGCGCGCTCCTGCCCACGCGGTCGCCGCGGCGAGCGTCGACTTGCCGACACCGCCCTTGCCGGTGAACAGGAGGATCCGCACGCGAGAGGGTGCGGTCTCAGAGGGACTCGACGCGCTTCTTGAGCCCCTTGAGGGCGGCGTCGATGAGGATCTTCTCGCCCTTGCGCTTGAGCATGCCGATCAGCGGAATGTGCACGTCCAGGGCAAGGCGGTAGGTGACCTCGGTGCTGCCGTTGCCCAGGTCTCGCAGGGAGTAGACGCCGTCGAGGGACTTGAGCATCTTGCCCTGCACCAGCCACCAGGTGACCTCGCGATCGCCGTCCCAGTCGTAGGCCAGGGTGTACTCGTCCTTGATGGGGGGCACGTCGAGGGAGAAGAACACCTCTTCGGCCCGGCCGTCGATCCCCATCTCGTTGACCTCGGCGACCTGCACGCCCTTGGCCCACTCCGGGTAGGCGGGGAAGTCGGCGATCACGTTCATGATCGCGGCCGGGCTCGAGTCGATCACGATGGAGGATGAGGTCTGTTCGGCCATGGCGGTCAACCTACCGTCCCCACCGTCCGCTCGGAAACGCATCGTGTCGGCGCGATCCTCGCTACGCTCCCCCGTGTTCGACCCCCTCCTCAGGTCTGCGAGTCCCATGAGCGCAAGCACGTCCCCCTCGCGACGCACGGACCTCGGCCGCGTGGTCGCCGTGTC
>JAJPEO010000141.1 GCA_021166815.1 Nocardioides sp. | reverse complement strand
CGAGCGCGAGTCCGAGCACCATCACGATGGTGAAGGTCCACCAGCCCTTGCGGGTGGCGACGTCCCACATGGTCGCGGGGAAGGTCGCGACGACCTGGGCGAAGATCAGCAGCGACATGCCGTTGCCGACGCCGCGCTCGGTGATGAGCTCACCCAGCCACATGATGACCACGGTGCCCGCGGTCATGGTCACGACCATCACGAGGAACGTCGAGGTGTTGTCGTTGTGCAGCAGGTCGCGGTTGCAGCTGGGCAGCAGGGCGCCGCTGCGGGCCATGGCCACGATGCCGGTGGCCTGCAGGACCGCGAGGCCCAGGGTGAGGTAGCGGGTGTACTGCGTGATCTTGGTCTGCCCGGCCTGGCCCTCCTTCTTGAGGGCCTCGAGTCGGGGGATCACCACGACGAGGAGCTGCAGGATGATCGACGCCGTGATGTAGGGCATGATCCCCAGCGCGAAGACCGTCAGCTGCAGCAGCGCACCTCCGGAGAAGAGGTTGATCATGCTGTAGAGGCCACCCTCGGGCAGCTCGTTGATGCACTGCTGCACGTTGGACACGTGCACGCCCGGCGTCGGGATCTGGGAGCCGAGGCGGAAGACCACCAGGATCAGCAGCACGAACAGCAGCTTGCGCCGCAGGTCCGGCGTCCGGAAAGCGTTGGCGAAAGCGCCTAGCACTGGATCCTCTTTCGTCTGGGTGTCCGGCCGGGGGCCGGGCAGCAGTGTTGCCCTCGACGTGGAGCGGCGAGGGCCCGGGGAAGCCTAACAGTCACCTGTCAGGCACTTGCCCGGGGAACGGTGAAGGCCCGGCACACAGCTCCCACTGTGCGACCAGGCCTTCACCACGTGTACGTGCCAGATGACCTCAGGCCACCGTGGTCGTGCCGCCCGCGGCCTCGATCTTCTCCTTGGCGGAGCTCGAGAACGCGTTGGCGCTGACCTGGACGGCGACCGAGATGTCACCCTCGCCCAGCACCTTGACCGGCTGGTTCTTGCGGACCAGGCCTGCGGAGACGAGGTCCTCGACCGTCACGGCGCCGCCCTGGGGGAACGCCTCGCCGATCTTGTCGACGTTGACGACCTGGAACTCCACCTTGAAGGGGTTCTTGAACCCCTTCAGCTTGGGCAGGCGCATGTGGATCGGCATCTGGCCACCCTCGAAGGCGGCCGGAACCTGGTAGCGGGCCTTGGTGCCCTTGGTGCCTCGTCCTGCGGTCTTGCCCTTCGAGCCCTCACCGCGACCCACGCGGGTCTTGGCGGTCTTGGCACCCGGAGCGGGACGCAGGTGGTGCAGCTTGAGCGTCATGTCACTCCACCTCCTCGACCGTCACCAGGTGACGGACGGTCTGGACCATGCCGCGGATCTCGGGGCGGTCCTCCTTGACGACCACGTCACCGATGCGCTTGAGACCGAGCGAGCGCATGGTCTCGCGCTGGTTGGCCTTGCACCCGATGGTGGACTTCTTCTGCTGGACCTTGAGCTGTGCCATTACTGCTGCACCCCCGCGGCCTCGAGCTTGCCCTGCTCGCGCGCCTTGAGGAGCGCGGCGGGAGTGACGTCCTCGACCTTGCGGCCACGACGGGCGGCCACGGCCTCGGGCTCCTCCAGCATCCGCAGCGCCTCGACGGTCGCGTGCACGATGTTGATCTGGTTCGACGAGCCGAGCGACTTGCTCAGCACGTCGTGGATGCCGGCGCACTCCAGCACCGCACGCACCGGGCCACCGGCGATGACACCGGTACCGGGAGCGGCGGGGCGCAGGAACACGACGCCGGCGGCCTTCTCGCCCTGGACGGGGTGCGGGATGGTGCCCTGGATGCGGGGGACCTTGAAGAAGTGCTTCTTGGCCTCCTCGACACCCTTGGCGATCGCCGCGGGAACTTCCTTCGCCTTGCCGTAGCCGACGCCGACCAGTCCGTCACCGTCACCGACGACCACGAGGGCGGTGAAGCTGAAGCGACGACCACCCTTCACGACCTTGGCGACACGGTTGATCGCAACGACGCGCTCGATGTAGGCGGTCTTGTCAGCCTGGTTGCCGCGACGGTCGTCCCGACCGCGACGGTCTCCAGACTGGCGCTCGCCACCGCGCTGTCCGCGCTGGGCTCCGCTCATGAGACTAACTCCTTCGATTTCTGGGTGATCGGTGCGATCAGAACTGGAGGCCGCCCTCACGGGCAGCGTCAGCCAGGGCCGCGATGCGACCGTGGTACTTGTTACCGGCGCGGTCGAACACGACGTTCTCGACGCCGGCCGCCTTGGCACGGTCGGCCACGAGGGCACCGACCTTCTTCGCCTGGGCCGTCTTGTCACCGGTGCCGCGGACGTCGGTCTCCATGGAGGAGGCGTAGGCCAGCGTGGCGCCCTGCAGGTCGTCGACGACCTGGACGGTGATGTGACGCGCAGAGCGGGTGACCACCAGGCGGGGACGCTCGGCAGTGCCGGAGATCCGCTTGCGGCCGCGCGCCTGACGACGCAGGCGCGACTTGACGCGAGCAGCGGTGTGCTTGTTGTTGGACAGCGAGATCGCCATGGTCACTTACCAGCCTTTCCGACCTTGCGGCGGATGTGCTCGCCGGCGTAACGCACGCCCTTGCCCTTGTAGGGCTCAGGCTTGCGCAGCTTGCGGATGTTGGCCGCAACCTCGCCCACGAGCTGCTTGTCGATGCCGACGACACCGAGCTTGGTCGGGCCCTCGACGGTGAACGTGATGCCCTCAGGGGCGTCGAACGTGATCGGGTGCGAGTAACCGAGCTGGAACTCCAGCTGGGTGGGGCCCTTGGACAGGACGCGGTAACCGACGCCCACGATCTCGAGCTTCTTCTCGTAGCCCTCGGTGACGCCCACGACCATGTTGTTGATCAGGGTGCGGGTCAGCCCGTGCAGCGAGCGGCTCTGCCGCTCGTCGTCGGGACGCTTGACCTCGAGGGTCCCGTCCTCGCCCTTGTCGACCGTGATCGGCGCGGCGACGGTGTGGGTCAGGGTGCCCTTCGGGCCCTTGACCGTCACCACGGGAGCCGATCCCCCGTCGATCTGGATGTCCACACCCGCCGGAACGGCGATGGGGAGCTTGCCAATGCGCGACATGCTTCGTCTCTCTCCTTCTCGTCTCGCCAGATCACCAGACGTAGGCGAGGACTTCCCCACCCACGCCCTTCTGGTTGGCCTGGCGGTCGGTCAGGAGGCCCTGGCTCGTCGAGATGATCGCGACGCCCAGGCCACCGAGGACCTTCGGCAGGTTGGTGTGCTTGGCGTACACGCGGAGTCCGGGCTTGCTGATGCGGCGGACGCCGGCGATGGAACGCTCACGGTTGCGGCCGTACTTGAGGGTGACGGTCAGCGTCTTGCCGACGGCGGGCTCGCCCTCGGCGGTGACGTTGTCGTTCACCTCGAACGAGGTGATGTAGCCCTCCTGCTGGAGGATCTCGGCGAGGCCGGCCTTCATCTTGCTGTAAGGCATCGACACCACGTCGTGGTACGCCTGGTTGGCGTTGCGCAGACGCGTCAGCATGTCTGCGATCGGGTCAGTCATCGTCATGATGGTTTTCTTTCTCGTCGTGGTTTCGCCGGGCTCGTTGGCCCTTTCCGCAGGGCGGGGCGACCTTCAACGTGTGTGTGGTGGTACCCGGTGATTACCAGGAGGACTTGGTGACGCCGGGCAGCTCGCCGCGGTGGGCCATCTCCCGCAGGCAGATGCGGCACAGGCCGAACTTGCGGTACACGGCCTTGGGGCGACCGCAGCGCTGGCAGCGGGTGTAGCCGCGGACCTTGAACTTCGGCTTGCGGGCGGCCTTGACCTTCAGAGCAGTCTTCGCCATGTCAGTTCTCCTTGAACGGGAAGCCGAGCTGCTTGAGCAGTGCGCGACCCTCGTCGTCGTTGGTGGCGGTGGTCACGACCGTGATGTCCATGCCGCGCGAGCGGTCGACCTTGTCCTGGTCGATCTCGTGGAACATGACCTGCTCGGTGAGACCGAAGGTGTAGTTGCCGCGACCGTCGAACTGCTTGGGCGAGAGCCCACGGAAGTCACGGATGCGGGGCAGGGCCAGCGACAGCAGGCGGTCCAGGAACTCCCACATGCGGTCACCGCGCAGGGTGACGTGGGCACCGATGGGCATGCCCTCGCGC
>JAJPEO010000075.1 GCA_021166815.1 Nocardioides sp. | reverse complement strand
TGGTGCCCATGATCCACGTACGGCTTTCCGGTCGGTCTGTCGTTAGAAACTTTCGACAGTCCGTCCATCCCGACTGGGTGCCGATGCAGACGCGGCAGGCCGGCCTGGAGGGCACGGGCGCCATCGTGCTCCGCGACCTGGTCAAGGAGGCCCTGCGCATGCGGCCGAGCCGCATCATCGTCGGCGAGGTTCGCGCGGAGGAGTGCCTCGACCTCCTGCTCGCCCTCAACTCGGGGCTTCCCGGCATGTGCACGCTGCACGCCAACAGTGCCCGCGAGGCGCTGGTCAAGATGTGCACCCTGCCCCTGCTGGCCGGCGACAACATCTCCGCCCGGTTCGTCGTCCCCACCGTGGCAAGCTCGGTCGACCTGGTGGTCCACCTCGGTCTCGGCCACGACGGCGTGCGCCGGGTCAACGAGATCGCAGCAGTGCCCGGCCGGGTCGAGGCCGACGTGATCGAGGTGGAGCCGATCTTCGTGCGCCACGGCGCCGACCTGCGGGCGACCGGCGGCATGCCCGCCCGCACCGAGCGCTTCGACCGGGTCGGCATCGACGTGCACCAGATCCTGCTGCAGCCGGCTCGGGCGGGGGTGGGCTGATGGGGGCGCTCGTCGGCCTCGGCTCGGGGCTGGGTCTCATGCTGGTGTGGTCGGCCTTCGCCATGCCGCGGGCGCCGCGCACCACGCCGCGTGGCGCGCCCGTGGCCCGACTGATCACACGCTCGGGAGTCAGTGGTGTCACTCCGGCGGGCCTGCTCGTCCTCTGCCTCGTCCTCGCGCTGGCCGCGCTCACCGTGGTGCAGGCGGTCTCGCGCACGCTGCCGGTGTCGATGGCCTTCGCCCTCATGGCGGCCTACCTACCCGTGGCGATACTGCGGGGTCGCGCCACCCGGCGACAACGCGAGTTCGCAGAGGTGTGGCCCGACGCGGTGGACAACCTGGCCAGCGCGGTGCGCGCGGGGCTGTCGCTGCCTGATGCCCTCTCCGCGCTGGGGGTGCACGGCCCCGAGGCGCTGCGGGCGTCCTTCACCCGGTTCGCCCTCGACTACCAGGTGACGGGCCGGTTCGGGGAGTCGCTCGACCTGCTCAAGGAGCGATTGGCCGACCCCGTCGGCGACCGCGTCGTCGAGGGCCTGCGGGTGGCCCGTGAGGTGGGCGGCGGCGACCTCGGGCGGCTGCTGCGCAACCTGTCCGGGTTCCTCCGTGAGGACGCCCGGACGCGCTCGGAGCTGGAGTCGCGCCAGGCGTGGACCGTCAACGGGGCTCGTCTGGCCGTCGCCGCTCCCTGGGTGGTGCTGCTGCTGATGTCGTTCCAGACCACGGTGATCCAGCGCTACCAGTCCGGTGGCGGGATCCTCGTCCTGAGCGTCGGCGCCCTGAGCTGTGCCGGCGCCTACCGGTTGATGATGCGCATCGGGCGGCTGCCCGTCGAGAAGCGGATCCTCGCGTGAGCGGGCAGTCCTGGGGCGCACTGCTGGGCGCGTGTGCAGGGGCGGGGTTGTTCCTGGTCGGGCTGCGGCTGCACAGCATCCGGCGGCCCAGCCTCGCGATGCGCGTGCTCCCCTATGTGCGCGACCTCCCCGTCCGGGGCGCCCTCGTCCCCGACGTCGGGTCGTCCTCACCCGCGAGCGCTGCCGCCGGGATCTTCGGCCCGGCGTTGCGGTCGGCAGCAGACATGGTCGAGCGGGTGCTCGGCGGCGCCTCCTCCGTACGCCGCCGACTGGCCCGCGCGGGCAGCGACCGGACCGTCCAGGAGTTCCGCACCGAGCAGGTCCTCTGGGGCCTGGCGGCGTTCGGGGCCGTCGCCTCGGTCCAGCTCGTGCGAGCGCTGGGTGGCTCGGTGGCCCCGGTGTCGTCGTTGCTCGCCTGCGTCCTCGGCTTCGTGTTCGGCGTGCTGGCGCGCGACAACCGGCTCTCCGCCCAGGTGCGGCGCCGCGAGGAGGAGATCCTCACGGAGTTCCCGACGATCGCCGAGCTGCTCGCCCTGGCGGTCGCGGCGGGGGAGAGCCCGGTCGCCGCACTCGACCGGGTGGTGCAGCGCAGCCACGGCGCCCTGTCCCAGGACCTGGCGAGGGTGCTGGCGGACATCCGTACGGGACAACCGGTCGGCCAGGCCTTCGAGTCCCTCGCGGCGTCCACCGGACTACCGCTGGTCGCCCGGTTCGCCACCGGCATCGCTGTCGCGATCGAGCGAGGTACCCCGCTGGCCGACGTCCTCCACGCCCAGGCCGCCGACGTGCGTGAGGCCGGCCGGCGCCGGCTCATCGAGTCCGCGGCGCGCAAGGAGGTGGCGATGATGACGCCGGTGGTGTTCCTCGTCCTTCCCGTGACCATCGTCTTCGCCTTCTTCCCCGGCGTCATCGGCCTCCGGCTCGTGGCGCCCTGATCTCGACCCGCCACACCACGACATGCCCCACCACGACATGCCCACCACGGAAGGACACCTCCATGCGTCAGTCAGTCTCGGGATGGCTGCTCCTGCAGTCCCTGCTCGCCCTCGGCTCGGTCCGGGACGTCGTCGGACGGGAGCGCGACGAGCGCGGTGACGTGCCGGGCTGGGTCATGGTCACCGTCATGACGGCGATGGTCGTCGCTGCCCTCATGACGGTCGTCGAGGACGAGCTGAAGGACCTGTTGCGCAACGCGTTCGACAGCGTCCGGCAGTGATGGGTCGCCCGGCTCGTGGGCACGATCGCGAGCGGGGTTCGGCCGTGGTCGACTTCGTGCTGGTGCTGTTCCTCCTGCTCCCGCTGGTGATCGGGATCCTCCAGGTCGCCCTCGTGCTGCACGTGCGCAACACGCTCGCCTCCGCCGCCGCGGAGGGCGCACGGTGGGCGGCGGTGTCGGGCTCGTCCCCGCAGATGGGGGAGCAGAAGGCGCGCGAGCAGATCGCCGGCGCGCTCGCCGCGGACCTCGCCGGCGACGTGGTGATCACGCCCGCGCTGGTTGGCGGCGCCTCCGGGTTCGAGGCCGTCATCGAGGCCGACGTACCCGTCCTGGGGCTGGGCGGGCCGGCCATCCGGGTACGGGTGAGCGGCCACGCCGTCGCGGAGCCGTCGCCATGACCCGCCGACGTGACGAGCGCGGCAGCGCGCTGGTGGAGTTCACGTGGCTCGCGGTGATCCTGCTGGTGCCGCTGATCTGGATCGTCGTGTCGGTCTTCGAGGTCCAACGCGGTGCGTTCGCCGCGAGTGCAGCCGCTCGTGCGGCCGCCCGGGCCTACGCGCTGGCCCCGGACGACGCGACGGGCGACGAGCGGGCCCGCGCGGTGGTGCGACAGGTCCTCGCGGACCAGGGCGCCGACGGCCAGGTCGGGACTGTCCGCATCCGGTGCACCACGGCCCCGAGCTGCCACTCCGGGACCTCGGTCATCACCGTCAGCGTCGAGTCCAGCGTCGACCTGCCGGCCTCGCCGCGGATCCTGGGGCAGGGCCTGGCGACCTTCGCAGTCGACTCGACCCACACGGTGCCCATCGGCCAGTACGTCGAGACCACGGCGGGGGAGGACCGGTGATCCGTCGCGAGGAGCAGGGCCAGGTGACGCTGTTGATCATCGGGTTCGCCAGCGTGCTCGTGATGGTGGTCGTGGTCGTCATCAACGCCTCGGCGGCGTACCTCCAGCGCCAGGGCCTGGACAACCTCGCCGACGGAGCGGCCCTCCAGGGCGCCGACCTCGGCTCCACCGGCGTCTACGGCGCCGACGGGCTCGGCGTGCGGCTGGACCAGGAGGCGTCATCCGTACGCTCCGCCGTCCACGACTACCTGACCACCACCGGCGCCCACGAGCGCTACCCCGGGATCCGCGCCGACGTGCGGGTCAACAGCGCCGACCAGAGCGTGACCGTGACGCTGCGCGCGCCGATGGACCTGCCCCTGACCATCCCCGGAGCCCCACCGGCCCCGCTGGTGGGCGCGAGCAGCACCGCCGCGGTCCGGGTCGGGGGCAACTTGTGAGGTGGGTGGCAGTCGCCGAAACCACGGGGGCCAGCAATGACGCTGACGCGTCCGGACACCAACGCCACGTCGTCGAGGCGTGGTCAGTCCGACGACCGCCGCAGCAGCGGGAACACCGCCCACAGCACCGTGAAGAACACCATTGCCACGGACCCCGACACGACGCTCGCCGTCCCGCCGATCACCACGTCGAAGACCAGGAACACCACACCGGCCATCGTCAGTGCCAGCGCCGCGAGGCCGCCACGGGCAGACCAGTTCGCCGCGTGGACCAGCCACTCCTTCTCGCCCCGCCGGAACAGGGTGCGGTGGAAGGCCACCGGCGCGATGATCAGCCCGGTGGCGAACACCGCGCCGCAGAGCACCGCGAGGTAGACGTTCTTCTGGAACTGGCTGAGGTCGACGAAGCGCTGGGTGAACGGCACGGTCAGCAGGAAGCCGGTGAGGATCTGCACGCCGGTCTGGGTGACCCGCAGCTCCTGGAGCAGCTCGTTGTAGTTGCGGGTGAGCCGTGCGGACTCGTCGTCCTCCTGGGTGTTGCCGGAGTCGCCCTGGGGGCTTCCGGTCGGGAGGCCGCTCAGCGTCCCACCGCCTGCTCGCGCCCTGTCTTGCTCATCTTCGACCTCCTCGGACGCCGTGGGCTCTCGCCCGGTGGTCGAGCCGCGCCACGATCCGGTGCCGCTCGTGCGGGGGAGCGTAGTCCCCCTGGTGCTCTGCGCAGTCCTGCCGTGAGCGCCGATCCGCTGCCCCGAGCGTCGAGGGCATAGTCTTGCTCCTCGTGGCAGCCACCGACTTCGACGCAGAGATCAAGCAGCTCCGGGCGACCATGAGGACGATCGGTCAGGTCCTCGACCTGGACCGGATGCGCAGTGAGATCGCCGACCTCGGTGAGCAGGTCGCCGCCCCTGACCTGTGGGACGACCAGGAGAACGCCCAGCGCGTGACCGGTCGCCTGTCCGCGCTCAACGGCGAGCTCGACCGCTACACCGGCCTCGAGTCGCGCATCGACGACCTCGAGGTGCTCGTCGAGCTCGGCCAGGAGGAGGCTGACGCGGAGTCGATGGCCGAGGCCGAGGCCGAGCTGGGCCGGATCTCCAAGGCCATCGAGTCCCTCGAGATCCGCACGCTGCTGGCGGGTGAGTACGACGAGCGCGAGGCGATCGTGACGATCCGCTCCGGCGCCGGCGGCGTCGACGCGGCGGACTTCGCCGAGATGCTCATGCGCATGTACACGCGCTGGGCCGAGCAGCACAAGTACCCCGTCGAGGTGTACGACGTCTCCTACGCCGAGGAGGCCGGCATCAAGTCGGCCGAGTTCGCGATCCACGCGCCCTACGCCTACGGCACCCTCTCGGTCGAGGCCGGCACCCACCGGCTCGTGCGCATCAGCCCCTTCGACAACCAGGGTCGCCGCCAGACGTCCTTCGCCGCGGTCGAGGTCGTGCCCGTCCTGGAGCAGACCGACGAGATCGAGGTCGACGAGAACGACATCCGCACCGACGTCTTCCGCTCCGGCGGCCCCGGCGGCCAGTCGGTCAACACCACCGACTCGGCCGTGCGCCTGACCCACATCCCCACCGGCATCGTGGTCTCCTGCCAGAACGAGAAGTCGCAGCTGCAGAACAAGGCCTCGGCGATGGTCGTCCTCAAGGCCAAGCTCCTGGCGCAGAAGAAGGCCGAGGAGGCCGCCCTCAAGAAGGACCTCAAGGGCGACGTCGCCGCGAGCTGGGGCGACCAGATGCGCAACTACGTCCTCAACCCGTACCAGATCGTCAAGGACCTGCGCACCGGCCACGAGTCCGGCAACCCCAGCGAGGTGTTCGACGGCGACCTCGACGACTTCATGGAGGCCGGCATCCGCTGGCGCCGGTCGCTCGACAAGGCCGAGGCCTGACCAAGAGGTCAGTCCTGGGTCGCGGAGAGCGACTCCAGCACCGCGGCGCACCAGCGGTCCGCGGTGGCCGCGTCCCCGCCAGCCACCTCGCAGGTGACCCAGGCGTCCGCCAACAGTCCGCGTACGCCGTGGACCTGTGTCCCGCCCTCGAGGTCGCAGGCGTACGCCGCCCCCGGTGACCCGAACACCGGACCCGGCGCGGGGCGGCACCTCGGCCGGGGGGTCTCCTCGAGCAGCCCCTGTGCCTCCCGGGCCGACACCGGGGGAGCGAAGACCCACGCGGTGGCCGTGACGTCGCCCGAGACCTTGCAGCCGAACTCGTCGGCCACCTGCGCGCTGTCGGGCAGCGCCTGGCCCGGCTGCCAGCGCTCGACGTCGTCCTCGCCGGCGCCGAGGTCGTCCAGCACGGAGGCCGGGACGTCGGCACACGGGTCGCGGCGGGCGGGCAGGAGCGGGCCGGTGTCGAGGTCCGAGAGCGAGGTCACCGTGGGCTCCGACGGTGCCGGCGGGGCCTCCTCGGCGGAGCAGGCGGTCGTCGCGAGGAGGCCGAGGAGGAGCGCAGCGCCGGACGACGCGAGTCGGCGGGGGAGCGCCGTACGGGGGTCGGCCACCGCGCCAGCCTAGCCGCGGGTGCCGGGCGTGCCTGCAGGATCGGGTGGGGGCCTCACGTAACCTCGACGCGTGATTCGCTTCGAGAAGGTCACCAAGACCTATCCCGGCCACCCCACCCCCGCGCTCGAGGACGTGAGCGTCGACGTGGAGAAGGGGGAGTTCGTCTTCCTCGTCGGCTCGTCGGGGTCGGGCAAGTCCACCTTCCTGCGCCTGGTGCTGCGGGAGTACCGCCCCACCTCGGGCCGTGTCTACGTCGCCGGCAAGGAGATCAACCGGCTCGCGAGCTGGAAGGTGCCGCGGCTGCGTCGCGACATCGGCACGGTCTTCCAGGACTTCCGCCTGCTGCCCAACAAGACCGTCAGCGAGAACGTCGCCTTCGCGCTGCAGGTGATCGGCAAGTCGCGCAAGGAGATCAACGAGGTCGTCCCCGAGACCCTCGAGCTGGTCGGCCTCTCCGGCAAGGGGGACCGGATGCCCGACGAGCTCTCCGGTGGCGAGCAGCAGCGCGTCGCCGTGGCGCGGGCCTTCGTCAACCGGCCGATGATCCTCATCGCCGACGAGCCCACCGGCAACCTCGACCCGACCACGTCGGTCGGCATCATGAAGCTCCTCGACCGCATCAACCGCACCGGCACGACCGTCGTGATGGCCACCCACGACGCCGGCATCGTCGACCAGATGCGCAAGCGGGTCATCGAGCTCGAGCACGGTCACGTCATCCGCGACCAGGCGCAAGGCGTCTACGGCCACCAGAACTGATCCGACCCCTCACCCCAACGAGAGTCGAACTCCCCATGCAGCTGCGTTATGTGTCCACCGAGCTCGGCCAGGGCCTGCGTCGCAACCTGACGATGCACCTGGCCGTGATCCTCACCCTCTTCGTCTCCCTGACGCTGGTCGGGCTGGGCCTGCTCTTCAACCAGCAGGCGAGCAAGGCGGCCGAGCACTGGGGCAACCAGCTCCAGATCACCGTCTACCTGTGCCGGGTCAACGACAGCAACCCCGTGTGCCCCAACGCGGTGAGCGCGGCACAGAAGGCCGAGATCGAGCAGGTCGTCAAGGACAGCCCCGAGGTCGCCGACTACCGCTTCGAGTCGAGCGAGGACGCGCTCGCGAAGGCCCGCGAGCTCTACGGCGAGGAGCTGTTCTCCGGCGAGAACCCGGCGCTGACGGCCGAGGACATGCCCGAGACGATCTGGATCACGTTGAAGGACCCGGAGAAGTACGAGGGCATCACCAGCGCGGTGCAGGGCCTCGACGGTGTCTCGAAGGTGCGCGACATGCGCGACCAGATCGCGCCGATCCTCGGGTCGATCAACATGATGAAGTGGGTCGCCATCGGTACGGCCTCCTTCCTGGTCGTGGCCGCCCTGCTCCTGGTGGCCAACACGATCCGCCTGGCGGCCTTCGCGCGGCGCAAGGAGATCGGGATCATGCGCCTGGTGGGCGCCTCGACCCTCTACATCGCGTTGCCGTTCCTCCTGGAGGCCCTGGTGACCGCGGTCGTCGGCGTGCTGCTCTCCGCGGTGGCCCTCGCCGGGTTCATGTACTTCGGCGTGGACCAGCTCTCGGAGAACAAGCTGAAGTTCATCCCGTGGATCGGGATGGACGAGTTCTGGGTCGCCGTGGGCGCGGTGGCGATCCTCGGCCCACTGCTCACGCTGCTCCCGACACTCGTGCTCACCCGCAAATACCTCAAAGTGTGATGCGGGCGCGTTAACGTCAAGGCGATCTCTTCCCCGAGCACACGCGAGGCAACCCGGTGCGTCACTTCCCCCGCATCGTTCAGCGCCGCACGGCTTCAGCATTTCTCGCAGCCGTCATGACGCTGGGCGCCACCACAGCCGTAGCGGCCCATGCCGACGACCTCAAGGACCGTCAGCGCAAGGTCGAGAACAAGATCGACGGAGCGCGCGAGGACCTGGGCGAGTCCAGTGCCGCCCTGCGCAAGGCCAGCGCCCGGCTGGACGCCGCCAAGGCACAGCTCGCCACCGCCCAGTCCCACCTCGCCGTGGCGCGGGGCCGGGTGAAGGTGGCCCAGGAGCGCGACGCCCAGATGCAGGCCGAGCTCGAGACGGCCGAGGCCGAGCTCGCCGCCGCGGAGGCCGCGGTCGCGCAGGGACGCATCGACCGTGACGCCCAGCGCCAGGTGCTCGCCGACACCGTGGCCGACATGTACGCCGAGGGCGACCCCCAGCTGATCGCCTTCGCCTCGCTGCTGGACGCGAGCACCACCGAGGAGCTCACCCGTCGCAACGGGGTGCGTGACGTGGTCGTCGACTCCGAGGCGCGCGCCTACGACGAGCTCAAGGCGACCGAGGTCCTGCTGCAGGTCCGCGAGGCGCAGGTCGAGACCGCTCGCGACGCCGTCGCCGAGAAGCGGCAGGCCGCGGCCGAGAACCTCGTGCTCAAGCAGGAGCTCGAGAACGCCGCCGAGGTCGCCCAGGCGTCCGTACGCACCCTGGTGGGCGAGCGCGCTGCGGCCCGGTCCGACGCGCGCAAGGCTCGCGCGGCCGACGCGGCCAAGCTGCGGGCCCTGGAGCGCCAGCAGGCGCAGATCAAGGAGATGCTGCGGCGCCGGGCGCTCGCGGCGCTGCGCAAGTCGGGCGGGAAGAAGGGTTCCCCCGACGGCATCCTGAGCATGCCGGTCAACACCTACATCACCTCGCCGTTCGGCTACCGCACCCACCCGATCTACCGCTACTGGGGCCTCCACGACGGCGTCGACTTCGGCGGCGGCTGCGGGGTGCCCCTGCGCGCCGCGGCCGGTGGGCGCGTGGTGGCGTCGTACTGGAGCGACGTGTACGGCCGCCGGCTGGTCATCGACCACGGGGCCCAGGCGGGCTTCGGCCTGGCGACCATCTACAACCACGCCAGCAGCTACACCGTCGGCGTGGGCTCGCGGGTCAGCCGCGGCCAGGTCGTCGGCTACCAGGGCAGCACGGGCTGGTCCACGGCGTGCCACCTGCACTTCACGGTGATGGCCAACGGGCGCGCGGTCGACCCGATGAAGTGGTTCTGACCGGCTCGCTGGGCGGGCCTGAGAGGATGGCCCAATGCCGAAGGAGCAGGGCACGAAGATCGTCGCGCAGAACAAGAAGGCGCGCCACGACTACCACATCGAGGAGACCTGGGAGGCCGGGCTCGTCCTGATGGGGACCGAGGTCAAGTCGTTGCGCCAGGGTCGCGCGTCGCTGGTCGACGGCTTCGCCGAGGTCGAGAACGGCGAGGTCTGGCTGCTCGGCGTCCACATCCCGGAGTACTCGCAGGGCACGTGGACCAACCACTCCGCGCGCCGCCGCCGCAAGCTGCTGCTCAACCGCTCGGAGATCGCCCGGATCGAGCGCAAGATCACCGACAAGGGCTACACGATCGTTCCGCTGTCGCTCTACTTCAAGGACGGCCGCGCGAAGGTCGAGATCGCGCTCGCCCGAGGCAAGAAGGCCTACGACAAGCGCCACACCCTGGCCGAGCGGCAGGCCAACCGCGAGAAGGTCGAGGCGGTCCAGCGGCGGCTCAAGGGCCACCGGGACTGAGGTGACGACCGCTCCCGGCTCGACCACACCCCGCGAGTGGACCCAGCGACTGGGCCTGCCCGGGCTGATCGACCTCCACACCCACTTCCTGCCGCCGCCGGTGATGGCCAAGGTCCGTGCGCAGTTCGACTCCGCCGGGCCGCTGATCGGGCGGGAGTGGCCGATCCGCTACCGCGACACCGACGAGGTCCTCGCCGAGACCCTCCGCTCGTTCGGCGTGCTGCGCTGGTCAGCACTTCCGTACGCCCACAAGCCCGGGATGGCGGACTGGCTCAACGACTGGGCTGCCGGCTACTCCGCACGCACGCCCGAGGCGCTCGTGTCGGCCACGTTCTACCCCGAGCCGGAGGCCGCCTCCTACGTCGCGGCACGGATCGCGGCGGTCGAGGTCTGGAAGGTTCACGTCCAGGTGGGCGACTTCGACGTACGGGACCCCCTGCTCGACGACGTCTGGGCGCAGCTGGCCGACGCGGGCAGCCCCATCGTGCTGCACGCCGGCAGCGGACCGGTTGCCACCGCCCTCACCGGCCCGGCGCCCGTCGGCGAGCTGCTGGAGCGCCACCCGCGGCTGCGCCTGGTGATCGCGCACGCGGGCGCCCCGGAGTACGCCGAGTTCCTCGAGCTCGCCGAGCGCCACGAGCGGGTGGCCCTGGACACCACGATGGCGTTCACCGACTTCTTCACCGAGATGGGCGGCCCGTACCCGGCCCAGCTGCTGCCGCGACTGCGCGAGCTGGGGCTGGCAGGCAAGGTCTTCCTCGGGTCCGACTTCCCCAACATCCCGTACGACTACGTCGACCAGCTCACCGCGCTGGAACGGCTGGGGCTGGGGGAGGAGTGGCTGCGGGCGGTCTGCTGGCGCAACGCGCAGGCCTTGGGGCTGTGACCGTGGCTCTGCGATCTGTCGCGCTCGCGCTGGTGCTTCTCGCCACCGGGTGCAGTGGCGGCTCCGGCCACCGCCCGGTGGAGACCCCCCAGGACTTCGTCGAGGTGGTCGGTGACCGTGTCCACGAGAAGCCCTCGGAGGTGGATGAGTGGGACGTGATGACCCGGGAACTGGGCGTCGACGCGCCCGGCGCCTTCCTCCAGTTCGACGCCTACTCGCTCGCCGTGGCCGTCATGCCGAGCACCGACAGCCCGTTCGTGTGCGCGGACGAGTCGTTCTTCGACGAGTGCGTCGACTTGGAACACAACGGGACCGACCTCGTGCTCGCTTGGCAGGAGCTTGAGCCGGAGGTGGATCCAGGGGTGGTCTACGTGATCGACCGCCGCGACGATGAGGACGTGCTCGCGCGCTATACCGGCGCTTCCATCCAGGGTGACCCCCGCAGACTGGACCTCGGCATCACCGTCGGGCAGATGGCCGACATCGTCACCGATGAGCGGCTGACTCTGGGCTGAGGGAATCGATGCGACAGCTGTCAGTGTTGACCCGTATGCTTGACACACAACTCAAGAGGGGCTGATCGGTTTCGACTTGGGACGTTAGTTCCAGGGGAAGCGGGTCGAGAAGCCAGCGTCATCTCGTAAACGACCGCTGGAAAACCATAGTTGCCAACGCTAAGCGCAACGACTTCGCTCTCGCCGCCTGACGGTGATCGAAGGGTCTGACCGGGCATCCGTCCTCGTCCCGGACCCAGGCCTCATCTAGAGGACTTGCTGTTCATCTCCTGTCAGGAGGGGTGAGCGGGACTTTTTCCTGACTGGGCCTGTCGGTGATGTGTCAGTGCAAGCACCGGGGCCGAGAAAAGCGACAGCGCTGACTGCACCCGGAGAAGACCTGGATCGACGCTCGAGGACCGGGGTTCGATTCCCCGCAGCTCCACTCTCACTCATCACTCCCTCTAGAGACACGCACGAGTACCTCGCCACCCCGTGGCGAGGTACTTTGTCGTGCGCCCTCGGACTCTTCGGAAGGCATGGGCATGAGCCCTGGTCGGAACCCCGCGTGGAAGGGCGCGCGCAACCTCGCGGACCTCGGGGGACTCCCCACGACGAACGGCAGCCTGACCAGGACCGGGCGGGTGTGGCGGTCGGCGGCGCTGGAATGGATGACGACGGCTGGCTGGCGAGCCGCCGCGCAGGCCGGGCTCACGAGGATCGTCGACCTGCGCAACGACACCGAGCGTGGTCGCCGACCGCACCACCCGGAGGTCGACGACTCCGTCCAGTCCGTCATCGAAGTGGTCCACGCGCCGACGGAGGACCCCGACGACGCGGAGTTCCTGGCCGAGTGCGGGCCCTGGCTGGACCATCCGTGCTCCTGGGGGCCGAACGCTCGGCGCTATCCGGAGAAGTTCGCGGGTGTTCATCGCGATCGCGGACAGCCCGGGGCCGCTGTTGGTCCACTGTGCCGGAGGGCGGGACCGTACGGGAATGGTCGTGTCCATGCTCCTCGCCCTGACGGAGGTTGATCACGAGGCGATCGCCACCTTCTACGAGTCCGGATTCCGGGGCGCGGCGGGTCACCGGGGCCACGGGCTCGACTACGACCCGGCGACGGGGCAGTGGGTGCCTGCAGAGGACAAGGTCTGGGCCGCGGGCGAGCTCGACGCCGCCCTCGCTGACCGAAGGCCCGTGTTGCTGGAGTGGCTCAGGACCGAAGATGTCTCGGGATACCTCCACGATGCAGGCGTCGACGCCGCACGCCTCGACAGCCTGCGCCGCCTCCTCACCGAGTGAGGTCTCGACCTCCTATCTGCGCCGGTGGAACCTCACGTCCCCGCTGGCCAGCCGCTCGGCCCGATGCCGGGGGTCGTGGACGCGCCGATGGTGGTGGCCGCACAGGAGCACCCCGTCGGCGAGGTCGGTGCGGCCGCCGGCCGACCACGGGTCCCAGTGGTGGGCGTGACACCAGGTGCCGGGGACGTCGCAGCCCTCGGCGCGGCACGTGCGGTCACGCACGAGCAGTGCCTTGCGCTGCGTGGGGCTGAACAGTCGTCGGGTGCGTCCGAGGTCGAGAGGGGCCGAGGCCCCGTCGAGCACGGCCGGGATGATCCCCGCACCGCAGGCCAGCCGCCTGGCCTCGGCAGCACTGATCCGGTCAGCGCCGCCCGTGGGCGACCCGTCCGCCGCCGTGCCGGCGAGCCTCCCGGCCAGCAGGTCAGCGGCGCCGAGCTCCTCGCGCAGCGCGGCCAGCGGCACGGTGACGATCACCGTGGTTGCGTCGCCGCCGTGCAGGGGCAGCCGCGACGCATCGATCGCCTCGAGGAAGTCGACGAGGGCCTGGCCCAGCTGGCGCGGGTAGGACAGGCGCGTGAACGGGTCGGCCGCACCGGGTCCGGACACCTCCTGCCTGTGTGGGTTGGCGTACGCCTCGAGGTAGGTCGCCAGCCGGGCAGCGGCGTGGTCGGGCAGGAGGCCGGTGATCCGGGTGGTGCCGTCGCCCCGCCGACGCAGCGACAGGCGGGTGCGTTCGTCGGCACTGGCCTCCAGTGCGGCCAGCCGGCGTGCTTCGACCGCGTCGGCGGCCTCGGGAGCCACCACCTCCAGCACCCTCGCGCCCAGCCGCGCCAGCTCACGAGGTCCGAGGTCCTCGCAGTGCGTGACCAGGGTCTTCTCGGCAAGGGAAAGGGTCTCTGCCGGGACAGCGAGATCGCCGGAGGTGGGGAGACGATCGAGCGCCCGCGCCACCACGCGCGCCTGGGCCAGCGACGCGTGCCCGACGCGCAGGGCCTCCGCGAGGACTCCCCAGCGACGATCGAGTGCGACGGCGAGGCGGTGGTCCGACACCGCGTCGTGGCGGGCGACACGAGTGGCATGGGCCAACCACTGGCCCGGACCCTGGGCGCCGGCCTCCTCGGCCACGTCGTCCGCCACCGCGAGCACCCGCAGGCGCAGCTCGACCAACCGGGCCTCGGCGGCGGAGAGGTCGCGCAGCGCCCGGGCCTTGTCGCCGGTGCGCATGAACGCCGGCGCCATCTCGGCGACCTCGGAGAGCGCCTCGCCCACGCGCGCGGCGGCCCGAAGGATCGGGTGCGGCGCGGTGTCGTGCATCGGTGGTCCCTCGGGGTGCGCGACGTCGGTGGCCAGCACGTGGCCCTGACTGTCGCCGCTCCTGGAGGCCTGACCCGTCAGGCAATCACTGACCCTCGCGACTCGACACCTCACCCGCGGGACTGCGCACCGCCCAGCTGCTGCGATGGCCCACGATCTCGGTGCCGTCTCCACAGGGTATCGAACACACGTTCGACCGACAAGGCCTCGAGCCAATAGGGTGGAGAGCACACGAAACGAGGCCCTTCCGAGGCTCGACTCACCCACCCTCGGGTCGGCACGATGGGTCTCGGGACGAGGATGGGCTCCGACGCCGCATCCACCCGATCAGCCAGCCCGGAAGGAACGACCCATGAGCGACCGCCAGGACAACACCGAGCCCCAGAGCCCGCAGGGCGTGGACCGCAAGGACGAGGCCGGTTGCCCGGTCATGCACGACTCGGCGACCGCGGAGGGCAGCGAGAGCGAGAACCCCGCCATCGACTCGCCGACCCCGCAGCCCGGTGGTCGTCCGCGCACCAACAAGGACTGGTGGCCCAACCAGCTCGACCTGTCGGTGCTGCACACCAACTCCGCAGGACGCAGCCCGCTCGGCCCGGACTTCGACTACCGCAAGGAGTTCGAGAAGCTCGACCTCGACGAGCTCAAGCGCGACATCGTCGCGGTCATGCACGACTCCCAGGACTGGTGGCCGGCGGACTTCGGGCACTACGGCGGCCTCTTCGTCCGGATGAGCTGGCACGCGGCCGGCACCTACCGCATCCACGACGGTCGTGGGGGCGGCGGGGAGGGCGCGCAGCGCTTCGCGCCGCTCAACAGCTGGCCCGACAACGTCAGCCTGGACAAGGCTCGTCGCCTGCTGTGGCCGGTGAAGAAGAAGCACGGCAACAAGATCTCGTGGGCCGACCTCATCGTCCTCGCGGGCAACGTCGCGCTGGAGGACATGGGCTTCGAGACCTACGGCTTCGGCTTCGGCCGCGAGGACATCTGGGAGCCCGAGGAGATATTCTGGGGCCCCGCGCACACGTGGCTCGGCGACGAGCGCTACTCCGGTGAGCGCGAGCTCGACGACCCGCTCGCCGCCGTCCAGATGGGCCTGATCTACGTCAACCCCGAGGGTCCCAACGGCAACCCCGACCCGCTGGCCTCGGCCAAGGACATCCGCGTCACCTTCGCGCGCATGGGGATGAACGACGAGGAGACCATCGCGCTCATCGCCGGCGGCCACACCTTCGGCAAGACCCACGGCGCCGGGGACGCCGACCTCGTCGGTCCCGAGCCCGAGGCCGCGCCGCTGGAGGACCAGGGCCTCGGCTGGCGCAGCGCGTACGGGACCGGCAAGGGGGCGGACACCATCACCTCGGGCCTGGAGGTGACGTGGACCTACCACCCCACCCGCTGGGACAACGAGTTCTTCCACATCCTCTACGCCTACGACTGGGAGCTCATGGAGTCCCCGGCCGGTGCGAAGCAGTGGCGTCCCACCAACGGCGCCGGGTCCGACATGGTCCCGGGTGCCCACGAGGGCGACCCCCGCCGCGAGCCGCGCATGCTGACCTCCGACCTGGCGCTGCGCTTCGACCCCGACTACGACAAGATCTCGCGCCGCTTCAAGGAGAACCCCGAGGAGTTCCGCCTCGCGTTCGCCAAGGCCTGGTACAAGCTGCTCCACCGCGACATGGGTCCCGTCTCGCGCTACCTCGGCCCCTGGGTGCCCGAGCCGCAGATCTGGCAGGACCCGGTGCCGGCCGCCGAGGGCGAGACGCTGGGGGAGTCCGACGTCGCTGCGCTGAAGGCCAAGGTCCTCGACTCCGGCCTCTCGGTCTCCGACCTGGTGTCCGTGGCGTGGGCGTCGGCGTCCACCTACCGCCGCACCGACCACCGCGGTGGCGCCAACGGCGCCCGCATCCGCCTGGAGCCCCAGCGCGGCTGGGAGGTCAACCGCCGCCTGGAGCCGGTGCTGGCCGGGCTCGAGGAGGTCCAGCGCGAGTTCAACGAGGGCGGTGGTGCCCAGGTGTCCCTGGCCGACCTCATCGTCCTCGCCGGCTCTGCCGCCGTGGAGAAGGCCGCCAAGGACGCCGGGGTCGACGTCGCCGTGCCGTTCCACCCGGGCCGTACCGACGCCTCGCAGGAGCAGACCGACGCCGACTCGTTCAAGTGGCTCGAGCCCCGGGCTGACGGCTTCCGCAACTACCTCCGCGACGGCGTGAAGCTGCCGCCGGAGACGCTGCTGGTCGACAAGTCCTACCTGCTGGGCCTCACCGCCCCCGAAATGACCGTGCTCCTGGGCGGGCTGCGGGTGCTGGGCGCCAACCATGACGGGAGCAGCCACGGGGTGCTGACCGACCGGCCCGGAGTGCTCTCCACCGACTTCTTCGTCAACCTGCTGTCCCCGGGCAAGCAGTGGAAGGCGTCGCAGTCGCAGGAGGGTGTCTACGAGATCCG
This sequence comes from Nocardioides sp., assembly GCA_021166815.1. Lineage (GTDB taxonomy): Bacteria > Actinomycetota > Actinomycetes > Propionibacteriales > Nocardioidaceae > Nocardioides. Next base: position 8,588 of record JAJPEO010000075.1, on the reverse strand, counting down.
TGACGGCGCCTCCGGCGAGGTCGAGTGGACCGCGACGGCGGTCGACCTCATCTTCGGCTCCAACTCGCAGCTGCGGGCCCTGGCCGAGGTGTACGGCTCTGACGACGCCCGGGAGCACTTCGTGCGCGACTTCGTCTCCGCCTGGACCAAGGTGATGGACGCCGACCGCTTCGACCTCGCCTGAGGACGGGCAGACGGGGGAGAGTCGGGTAGCCATGGAGCCGGAGCGCACGGTTGGTCAGGAACCAGTGTGGGCGGACGCCTACGCACCCGGGGTGCCGCTGCACCTCGACTACGGCGAGACGACCGTGCTCGACCTGTGGGAGCGCAGCGTGCGCCACCACCCTGACCGGCCGGCGCTCGACTTCCTCGGCCGCACCCTCACCTACGCCGAGGCGGGCGACCAGGTAGAGCGCGTGGCCGCGGGCCTGCAGCGACTCGGCGTGGGCCCGGGCGACAACGTCGCCCTGGTGATGCCCAACTGTCCCCAGAACGTCATCGCGTTCTTCGCGGTGCTGCGGCTCGGCGCGACGGTCGTGGAGCACAACCCTCTCTACACCGCCGCCGAGCTGCGCCACCCGTTCGTCGACCACGCCGCACGCGTGGCCATCGTGTGGGACAAGGTGGTGCCGGTCATCGAGGAGCTGCGCGAGGGCTCGGCGCTCGAGCACGTCGTGGCGGTGGACCTCACCCAGGCGCTGCCGTGGTCCAAGCGCCTGGCCCTGCGGCTGCCGATCGCGAAGGCGCGCGCGGCCCGCGAGCAGCTGACCTCGCCGGCGCCGGGAGCCATGCCTTGGCGGGACCTCGCGGCCGGTGCGCCGCTCGACGCAGCCCACCCCCGCCCGGACAAGGACGACGTCGCCCTCCTGCTCTACACCTCCGGCACCACGGGGGTCCCCAAGGGCGTGCCCCTGCTGCACCGCAACCTGGTGGCCAACGTCGTCCAGGGTCGCGCCTGGGTGTCGGGGCTCGACGAGGGACGCGAGACCTTCCTCGTGGCGCTGCCGCTGTTCCACGCCTACGGCGTCACCGTGAGCGTGCTCCTCGGCGTGGCCCTGGCGGCCCGGCTGGTGCTGCTGCCCAAGCCGGAGATCGGCCTGGTCATGGACGCCATCGAGCGCGAGCTCCCGAGCTTCGTGCCGGCCGTCCCGCCGCTCTACCAGCGCATCGTCGACGAGGCCGAGCAGCGCGGCGTCTCCCTGCGCGGCATCCGCTACGCCCTCTCGGGCGCCATGCCCCTGCACGCCGGCCTGGTGGACCGCTGGGAGTCGGCGACCGGCGGGTTGCTCGTCGAGGGCTACGGCCTGACCGAGACCTCGCCGGTCATCGTGGGCAACCCGATGTCGCCGGCGCGGCGCCCGGGCTCCATCGGAGTGCCGTTCCCCGACGTCGAGATCCGCATCGCCGACGCCGAGGACCTCGACCGGGACGTGCCGCAGGGGGAGCGTGGCGAGCTGCTGGTCCGCGGGCCGCAGGTCTTCTCCGGCTACCGGGGGCTGCCCGACGAGACCGCGGCGGCCTTCCACGACGGCTGGTTCCGCACCGGCGACATCGTCACCATGGCGCCCGACGGGTTCCTGACGATCGTCGACAGGGTCAAGGAGATCATCATCACCGGGGGCTTCAACGTCTATCCCTCCGAGGTGGAGGCCGTCATCCGCACCCACGCCGGCGTGCTCGACGTCGCCGTGGTCGGTCTTCCCCGCGAGGAGAGCGGCGAGGAGGTGGTCGCGGCGGTGGTCCTCGTCGAGGGGGTGCCCGTCGAGCCAGAGGACCTGCAGGTCCACTCCCGCCAGGGCCTCACGCCCTACAAGGTGCCGCGGCGGGTCGTGTTCGTCGACGAGCTCCCCACCAACCCCATGGGCAAGGTGCTGCGGCGCGAGGTCGCTGACCGCCTGCGCGCGCTCGACCCGGAGCAGGACTGACGTGACCGACTGCGTCTTCTGCCGGATCGTCGCCGGCGAGGTGCCGGCACACGTCGTGCTCGAGACCGACGAGTGCGTGGCCTTCCTGGACCAGCGCCCGGTCTTCAAGGGCCACACCCTGCTCGTGCCGCGTACGCACGTCGAGACGCTCCCTGACCTGCCGGCCGCGCTGCGCGACCCGTTCCTCGCCACGGCGCAGCGGCTGGCCACCGCGATGCAGGAGGGCCTGGGGGCGCAGGGCTCGTTCGTCGCGGTCAACAACACCGTGAGCCAGTCCGTGCCCCACCTGCACCTGCACGTGGTGCCGAGGACCAAGGGCGACGGGCTGCGCGGCTTCTTCTGGCCACGCACCCGCTACGCCGACGACGAGGCGGGCACGTACGCCGAGCGCCTGCGCTCGGCGCTGTCGTAGCCCACCGGCCGGAGGGGGACCCCGCGGCAGCCCACACGCCACGGACTACCCTCCGAGGTGCACCAACACCCCCACGTTCACCGAGGAGTCAGTCATGGGTCGTTACGACGGTCGCGTCGCAGTCATCACCGGAGCCGCGCGCGGCATCGGCTTCGGAACCGCACAGCGATTCGCCTCCGAAGGGGCCTCCGTCGCGATCCTCGACCTCGACGAGGGCGCTGCCCAGGAGGCCGCCGGTCGCCTCGAGCTCACCGAGGGCGCGAAGGCCGTGGGCATCGGCTGCGACGTCGCCGACTCGGCGGCTGCCGAGGCAGCCGTGCAGCGCGTGGTCGACGAGCTCGGCGGGATCCACGTCCTGGTCAACAACGCCGGCATCACGCGCGACAACCTGCTGTTCAAGATGACCGAGGACGACTGGGACATGGTCATGAACGTCCACCTCAAGGGTGCGTTCAACATGACCAAGGCCGCGCAGTCGCGCTTCGTGGAGCAGAAGTACGGCAAGATCCTCAACCTCTCCAGCGTCAGCGCGCTCGGCAACCGCGGCCAGGCCAACTACTCCGCCGCCAAGATGGGCATCCAGGGCTTCACCCGCACCCTGGGCATCGAGCTGGGCCCCTTCGGGATCAACGCCAACGCCATCGCCCCGGGCTTCATCGCCACCGAGATGACCGACGCCACCGCGGCCCGTCTGAAGATGGACGTCGAGGAGTTCCGCAAGCTCAACGCCGAGGCCAACCCGGTGCGCCGGGTCGGCTTCCCCGAGGACATCGCTGCCGCTGCCGCGTTCCTCTGCAGTGACGAGGCCTCGTACATCACCGGCCAGACGCTGTACGTCGACGGTGGCGCCAAGCTCGGCTGACAGCCCGCCGCGCCGCCGCAGGCGCGCCTCCCATCAGGTCGGAGGCGCGCCACCACACTTGGAACAAGACCGTTTCACCCGATCGGAGCCCCCGTGCGTCACCGCCTTCGCCTCACCTCCGCCGCCCTCGTCGCGGCTGCCCTCCTGCTCGCCGGCTGCAGCGGCGGTGACGACCCGGAGCCGAAGGACGACAGCACCGAGCCCACCTCGCAGGCACCGGTCGAGGAGCCGACCTACTGGCCGCTGACCGGCCTCGAGGTGAAGGGCGAGCTGCCCAAGAACGCGATCCTGGTCACGAAGGTCGACAACACCGGGTCCAGCGCCCCCCAGGTCGGACTGGGCTCGGCCGACATGGTCGTGGAGGAGCTGGTCGAGGGCGGCATGACGCGTCTGGCCGCCTTCTACTACTCCAAGATGCCCAAGACGATCGGCCCCGTGCGCTCGATGCGGGCCAGCGACATCGGCATCGTTCCCGAGGGCGCGACCGTGGTGACCAGCGGCGCCGCGCAGGTGACCCTCAACCGGGTCAACGCCGCGGGCATCCCGTGGATCACCGAGGGTGCCAAGGAGGTCTACCGCGAGCCCAGCCGGTCGGCCCCGTACAACCTCTTCGCCCGCCTCGGCGACATCGCCAAGCGCGTCAAGGCAGAGGAGACCCCCGAGTCCTACCTGCCGTTCGGCGACGCGGCCGACCTGCCCAAGGGCATCCCCGCGCGCACCCTGACCGCCGACTTCGGCGCCCACTCGACGTCGTGGGAGTTCCGCAACGGCACCTACGTCAACACCAACTCCTACGCCGCCGAGGGTGACGAGTTCCCCGCGACCTCCGTGCTCGTCCTGCGGGTGAAGGTGGGCGACGCGGGCTACAAGGACCCGGCCGGCTACCCCGTGCCGGAGACCAAGTTCGAGGGCAAGGGGCCGGCCCTGCTGTTCCACGGTGGACGCCTCGTCCGCGGCACCTGGCAGAAGGACGGCCACCGCGGCGCGATCAGCCTGAAGACCAAGGGCGGTGAGCTCGTGGTCCCCGCTGGGCGCGTCTGGATCGAGCTGGTGCCGGCTGCCAACGGCAACATCACCTGGGCGAAGCGGTAGCCCTCACTCCTCGGAGGCGTCCAGCGTGGGCTCGGGGAGCTCGACTCCCTGCGCCACGAGGGCCTGGAGGCCGGCGATGATGAAGGAGATGGCGGCCTCCACGCGCGCGGCGGCGAGGCGGGGCTCCTCGCTCCCGGCCACTGCGCCGCCGGCGGCGTTGAGCGCGCCGAAGAAGATGCGGGTGAAGGTGTCGAGCATCGCGTCGTCGAGCTCCCACGTCCCGGCCGACAGCACCGACCGGACGATGCCGAGGACGATGGCGAAGGTGGAGCGCTCCTCCTGCTCGCGGAAGCGCTCGTAGCCCAGCACCGACGGGCCGTCCTGGATCACCACGCGACGGTAGGGCGGGTCCTGGACCACCGCGAGGTAGGCACGCAGTCCGGCCAGCGCCTTCTCCCAGGGGTCGTCCTTGCCGTTGCTGGCCTCGAGGATGGTCTGGGCGGCGCGCGCCTCGACGCGCTCGAAGACGGCCTCGAACACGGCCTGCTTGCCGCTGAAGTGGTGGTAAAGCGCTCCCTTGGTGACTTCGGCGCGGGCCACGATGGCGTCGAGGGAGGCGTTGGCGTACCCCTGCCGGGTGAACAGGTCCTCGGCCACGTCGATCAGGGCCTGCTTGGTCGAGGCGGGGAACTGCTGGCGTCGCCCTCGGGCGACGGACACCAGTCGTGGGGAGGACTCGGTCATTGCCGCAGCCTAGTGACCCGACTCCTGCGTGTGGCGCGCTTCACCACGGCCGAGGTTGCCCGCGTTGGTGGAGCCCGGCATACTCTCAGTACGTACTGACGGTATGTAGCCGGAAGGGAGACGTCATGACCGGCAAGGAAGTCCACCTGCGCGGCGACGTGCTCCGCACGGTGATCCGGACCGTCGACCGTCGCCGCGACGGCCGGCTGCCGATGGACGTCGAGGGCGTCAGCGAGACGTTCCGCGACGAGCTCACCCTGATCGCCGCGCTCCAGCTGAAGTGGTTCACCCGGCTCACCGGCCAGATCGAGCAGCAGCTCGCCAGTGAGCCCCTCGACCTCGAGGAGGCCGTCATCGCGGCGTGGCAGGCCACCGCGGGCGCCCTCCCCGGCGTGCGGGCCGTGCTCGACCGCCACGTCACCGAGCCCTCCACGCCCGAGATGGGCGCCGTGCTCGCCAAGGCGGTCACCCGGGAGCGACACATGCTCGCGCTCATGGCCGGCCGTGCCAGCGCGCCGGGCGAGGCTGCGGCCCGCGTGGGCGCCGACATCGAGGCTCGCGCACGGGCGTCGTACGAGGCCCCGGCGCCGCGACCGTCCCGTCACGCCGGCCCGCGGCTGGTACGCCGGCTCAAGGCGGTGCTGGCCGCCTGACCGACCGCCCTCGTGGCGGACCCGAACCAGGCGACCCCCGTGTCCCGACGCCTCGCGGCACCCTCCCTCCCGCCGCGACATCCCTCCCTCCCAAGCGCGTCCGGGTCCGGGGGTCGTCTCATTCCCCTGGCGGCCCTGATCGGCGATGATGGGAGCATGCTGGTCGCGCCCGGGATGCTGCTGGTGGCCACGCCCGCCCTGGTGGACCCCAACTTCGCCGACACCGTCGTGCTGCTGCTCGACGTCAACGAGGAGGGCGCCCTCGGCGTGGTGCTCAACCGCCCGTCGGCGGTGACGGTCGCGGAGGTCCTCGAGCCGTGGAGCGACATCGTGGCCGAGCCGGAGGTGCTCTTCCGCGGTGGCCCGGTCTCGGTCGACGGCGCGATCGCGGTCGGCAGGCTGCGCGACCCCGGCCATCCACCGGTCGGCTGGCGTCCCGTGGCGGGCACCCTGGGCGTGGTCGACCTCGACGCCCCCACCGAGCTGGTGGACGACACCCTCGACGGGCTGCGGGTCTTCGCCGGCTACGCCGGGTGGGGCGCCCAGCAGCTGCAGGACGAGATCCAGGAGGGCAGCTGGTACGTCGTGTCCGGCGATGACGCCGACGCCTTCCGCGACGACACGCGCCAGCTGTGGCGCGACGTCCTGCGACGCCAGCCCGGAATGCTCGCCTGGCACGCGACACGGCCCTTCGACCCCGACCTCAACTAGTCGCCCCTTGCCGGTGCGGCGGTAGGCTGGCCCATCATGAGCACCATCGGCTTCTCCCCGGGCACGCAGACGATCGAGGATCGGCGTACCGCCCCGACCGACGATGGTGACCACGAGCGGTTCTCGCACTACGTGCCCAAGGACAAGCTCACCGAGGCCATGGTCATGGGCACGCCCGTGATCGCGCTGTGCGGGAAGGTGTGGGTCCCCAGTCGTGCCCCCGAGAAGTACCCCGTCTGCCCGGAGTGCAAGGAGATCTGGGAGTCGATGAAGCCGGGCGGCTCCGGCGACGGTGGCGGCGACGAGGGCTCCGGCGAGTGACGGGGCGCCCCGACGCGCCGCTGCCTCCCGCCTGGCCCGACCGGGCCGCGTGGGGCACCGCGCCGCGCCTGCGCGCCTGGCAGCAGGCCGCCATGGATGCCTACCAGGCCCAGCAGCCGCGTGACTTCCTCACCGTCGCGACCCCCGGGGCCGGCAAGACGACCTTCGCCCTCACCGTGGCCGCCGACCTGCTCTCGCGCCGAGTCGTCGACCGCATCACCGTCGTCGCGCCCACCGAGCACCTCAAGACCCAGTGGGCCGAGGCGGCGGCACGGGCCGGCCTGCCCATCGACCCGACGTACTCCGCCGGCAAGGGGCGCACCTCCCAGGACTACGTCGGCATCGCGGTCACCTACGCCGGCGTCGCGGTCAACCCGCTTGCGATGCGCATCCGCACCGAGCGGTTCAAGACGCTGGTGATCCTCGACGAGATCCACCACGCCGGCGACGCCCTGTCCTGGGGCGAGGGCGTGCGAGAGGCGTTCGACCCGGCCACCCGCCGCCTGGCGCTGACCGGCACGCCGTTCCGCTCCGACATCAACCCGATCCCGTTCGTCACCTACGCCCCCGGTGACGACGGCATCCCGCGATCGGCCGCCGACTTCACGTACGGCTACGCCCACGCCCTCGCCGACCACGTCGTGCGCCCGGTCCTCTTCATGGCCTACTCCGGGGAGATGCAGTGGCGCACCCGCGCCGGCGACGAGGTCGTCGCCCGACTCGGCGAGCCGCTCACCAAGGACATGCACGCCCACGCGCTGCGCACCGCGCTGGACCCGCAGGGCTCCTGGATCCCGGCGGTCCTGGAGGCCGCCGACCGGCGCCTGACCGAGGTGCGCCGCCACGTGCCCGACGCGGGCGGCCTGGTCATCGCCAGCGACCAGGACAGCGCCCGCGCGTACGCCGCGCTGCTGCGCAAGGTCAGCGGCGAGGCCCCCACCGTCGTGCTCTCCGACGAGAAGGGCGCATCCAAGAAGATCGCCACCTTCTCCGACTCCGACAAGCGCTGGATGGTCGCGGTCCGGATGGTCTCCGAGGGCGTGGACGTGCCCCGTCTCGCCGTCGGGGTGTGGGCCACCACGACGTCGACGCCGCTGTTCTTCGCCCAGGCCGTCGGTCGCTTCGTACGAGCCCGGTCGCGCGGGGAGACCGCCTCGGTCTTCCTGCCCTCGGTGCCGCACCTGCTGGAGTTCGCCTCCGACATGGAGGCCCAGCGCGACCACGTGCTGGGCCGCAAGGTCAACGACGACGGGGACATCTTCGCCGCGGAGAACGACCTGCTCGCCCAGGCCAACGCCGGCGAGGCCGCCTCCGACGAGCTGGAGATGTCTTTCGAGGCGCTGGGCTCCACCGCGTCCTTCGACCGGGTGCTCTACGACGGCGGCGAGTTCGGGCACTCCGGCGAGGTGCACGTGGGCTCGGAGGAGGAGATGGACTTCCTCGGCATCCCCGGCCTGCTCGAGCCCGACCAGGTGCGCGAGCTCCTGCACTCGCGACAGACCGAGCGGGCCAAGCAGCAGAAGGCCAGCCGGCGCAGCGCCGGGCAGGCCGAGCCGGAGTCGGTCGAGGAGCTGACCACCCATCAGCAGCTCGGGGTGCTGCGGCGCGAGCTCAACGGACTGGTGGCCGCCTGGCACCACCGCACCGGTCAGGCGCACGGCATCACCCACGCCGCGCTGCGCAAGGAGTGCGGGGGCCCGCCCGCCGCGGTGGCCAGCGCCGAGCAGCTCCACGCGCGCATCGACCGGATCCGCGAGTGGGCGATGCGCCAGACCTCCTGAGCCCGTTAGGTTGGGGTGATGGCAGCCGAGACCTCCCAGACCCTCGACCGGGGCCTTCGGGTCCTGGCCGTCCTCGCGGAGTGCTCCGAGGGACTCACCGTCACCGAGCTGGCGACCCGGCTCGACGTCAACCGCACCGTGGTCTAC
>JAJPEO010000364.1 GCA_021166815.1 Nocardioides sp. | reverse complement strand
GCCTGGGGGTCGTGATCGTGGGCCTGGCGCTGGTCGCCGCCGCCTGGCTGCAGCTCCTCGCGCGGACGCGTGGCCTCGACCGAACCGACCCCGTTGCCGGCGTGGTGCTGGTGCGGGTCGCCGTGGGCTTGTGGTCGCTGCCGCTGCTGCTCGCCCCGCCCCTGTTCTCCCGCGACGGCTGGTCGTACGCCGCGCAGGGCATGCTCACCCACCTCGGCCTCTCGCCCTACGAGCACGGCCCCGGGGACCTGGTCCGGCCGGGCACGGTCCCCGGCCCGATCGTGCAGGCGGTCGACCCGCGCTGGATGGACACGCCCACGCCGTACGGGCCGGTGCCGCTGGTGCTGGGCGACCTCGCCACCGGGGTCACCTCCGGTCCGTGGTCGCTGGTCGTCGCCCACCGGTTCGTCGCCCTCGCGGGCCTGGTCCTGCTGGCGTGGGGGGTGCCACGGCTGGCGCGCTGGTGCGGGGTCGGGCCCGCGCAGGCGTCCGCCTTGGCGCTGGCCTCGCCGCTGATGCTCGCCAACGGCGTCGGCGGACTGCACAACGACCTGCTGATGGTGGGCCTGATGGCCGCCGCGCTGGTGGTGGCCCACGAACGAGGCTGGCTCCTGGGCGCGGTGCTCGGCGGCCTGGCTGCCGGGGTGAAGCTCCCCGGCGGGCTCATCTGCGTCGCCGTGGCCCTGGTGAGCCTCCCGGCCGCCGCGTCACTGGCCGAGCGGGTACGCCGCCTGGGCCAGGTCGCCCTGGTCTCGGTCGCCGCGCTCGTGGTGCCTGGCGTCGTGTGGGGGCTCGGGATCGGCTGGCTCGACGCCCTGGGTGTGCCGGGCACCGTCAACACCCCGCTCAGCCTGCCGACCGTCGTGGGCGGCTGGCTCGACCTGGCAGCGCGCGTGCTCGGCGCCGGCCTGGCCCCCTCGACCCTGCTCGACCTGGTGCGCGGGCTCGCCCAGGTGGTGATCGTCGGCCTGGCGGGCTGGGTGGCACTGCGCACCCCCACCGGGCGCGGCAGGGTCGCCGTGCGCGCGGCCGCACTGCTCCTCGGCGCCACGATCCTGCTCAGCCCGGTGGTGCACCTGTGGTACTTCCTCTGGGCGACGCCGTTCCTGGCGGCCCTGCCGCTGGCCCGCCCGGCGGCGCGCGCCTACGTGGCGGTCTCGGTGCTGGCCGGCCTGGTGGCGCCGATGGACTCCTCGCTGCACCGGGCGTACGTGTCCATCGTCATCGGGTCGATGCTGATCGCCGCTGCCAGCGTGGTGCTGGTGCTGCTCAGTCGCGGGCCGGTACGACGCGTCCCCGCACCTCGCCGAGGCTCACGCGACCGCCCGTGGTCGACGGGGCCGAGTAGCGCAGCACCACCTCGTCGCCGTCCTCCAGGAACGTCCGTTCCCGACCGGCTGCCGTGAACGGCTCCTTGCCGCCCCAGCTGAGCTCGAGGAAGGAGCCCCGCTGGTCCGGCTCCGTGCCGCTGATGGTGCCGCTGGCGAACAGGTCGCCGGGGCGCGTCGAGGCGCCGTTGACGGTGAGGTGGGCCAGCATCTGCGCCGGCGACCAGTACATCGTGCGGTAGGGCGGCCGGGCCACGACCTCGCCGTCGAGCTCGACCTCGACGTCGATGTCCAGGCCGCGGGTGCGTCCCGGGGCGAGGTACGGCAGCGGCTCGGGGTCCTGGCCGGGCAGGTCGGTCCACGCCGCGTCGAGGGCGGCCAGCGGGGTGACCCAGGCGCTGATGGACGTCGCGAACGACTTGCCGAGGAACGGCCCGAGCGGGACGTACTCCCAGGCCTGGATGTCACGAGCCGACCAGTCGTTGAGCCCGACGACGCCGAACACGTGGTCGGCGAAGGAGTCGGCCGCCACCCGGTCGCCCAGCGCGGAGCCGGCGCCGACCACGAAGCCCAGCTCGGCCTCGATGTCGAGGCGCTGCGACGGGCCGTACACCGGGTCGGTCGAGCCCGGAGCGACGCGCTGGCCGCACGGGCGGACCACGTCGGTGCCGGAGACGACCACCGTGCCGCCGCGGCCGTGGTAGCCGACCGGGAGTCGCTTCCAGTTGGGCAGCAGCGGCTCCTGGTCCGGACGGAACATCCGCCCGACGTTGGAGGCGTGGTGCTCGGAGGCGTAGAAGTCGACGTAGTCGCCGACCGCGAACGGCAGGTGCAGCTGCACCCGGTCGACCTCGTGCAGGTGGTCGCCCCGCTCCAGCAGCCCGGGGAGCTCCGCGCGCAGCTCGGCCCACGCCCGGGGCCCGAGCGCCATGAGGTCGTTGAGGCGGTCCCGCGCCAGCTCGGGCCGGCCGGTGGCGGCAGCGAGGTCCAGCACGGTGTCCTCGTGGCGCACGCCGACCCGCGGCTCGCCCCCCTCGGTGGAGAAGACGCCGTACGGCAGGTGGTCGAGGCCGAAGCCGGTCATCGTGGAGCCTCCAGGAGGTTGAGGGCGAGCAGGTCGTCGAGGGGCTCGGCCACCGAGCAGGAGCCGAAGGAGATGAAGCGCCGGCCGCGGATGCGCTCCACCTCGTCGGCGCCCAGCAGGGGCCGCAGCTCCCCGAGGTCGGTCGTCTCCAGGGCGGCCACCACCGCGTCCGCGCCCTCCCCGGCCCGCGACCGGACCGCGGCGGCGAGCACGTTGAGGAACCCGTGGTGCTCGAACCCGGTGCCCGGGTCGCGCTGGCGCACGGCGTGGTGCAGCCCGGCGGTGCACTTCCACGTCAGGTCTCGCTCGTCGGCGGCCTCGATCCACGCCCCGAGCTGGGCCGGGGTCGGGAACAGGTGGGCGTCGATGCCCCCGGTGCGGAACTTCAGGCGCAGGAAGCCGGACTCCTCGACCACGTCGGCCGCAGCGAGCCACCCGTGCGTGGGGTCACCCTGCGGCAGCTCGAGGTAGACCGGCACGTCGTCGTCGAGCAGGCCCTGGTCCTGCACGGCGCGGACGGCATACTCCACGCGGCGTGCGTTGGCCTCCAGGTCGTCGGTGCCGCGCAGCGCGATCTCCAGCCCGGCGAGGGTGAGGCCCTTGCGCTCCGACTGGGCGACCACGCCCTCGACCGCGCCGGCGCCGGTGGTGCACACCACCGAGAGTGGGATCCCGGTGAGGTCGGCCGTGAGGTCGGTGTCGCGCACGACGAGGGTGCCGGCGAGCCGGGCGTGCCACTCGTCCTGGCGACGGTGCCAGGCGTCGATCGCGTCACGGAGGTCCGCGTTGCCGGGTGGGAAGATCGCGGCGTCGTCGATCAGGCCGGCCCAGGCCGGGGGGAGGGCGCCGCCCGGGGCGTCACCGTTCTTCGGGGCTGTTCGTGAAGGCCACACCCGGCTACTGTAACGGCCAAATACCGGACGAGTGTGACCGGATATCGGACAGTTCGGGAGGACTGGATGCCCTTCTACCGCAGCCTCGGGTCGCTGCCCCGGCAACGCCACACCCAGCTCCGCGACGACACCGGCGCGCTCCTGCGCGAGGAGCTCATGGGCGAGGAGGGATTCTCCTCCGACTCCAGCCTGCTCTACCGCCGTGGCGTGCCGAGCGCGATCACCGACAGC
>JAJPEO010000356.1 GCA_021166815.1 Nocardioides sp. | reverse complement strand
GTGATCGTGCCCTCGTCGATGGTCTCGAGGCGGTTGATGGTCCGGCACAGCGTCGACTTGCCGCTGCCCGAGGGCCCGATGACCACGACGACCTCGCCCCGGTTGACCGTCAGGTCGATGTCCTTGAGGGCGTGGAGCTGGCCGAAGTGCTTCTGCACCCCGTCGAGGACCACGAGCGGCTCTCCGCGCGCGGGTGTGGCTTGGGTCACCTCATCGGTCATGCCCGGGACACTAGCCTCTTGTGGTCCGGACGGACCATTCAGACGTGGTCCTTTCGGGTGGATCGAGACCATGGCGTTACGAGAACGCGTTCTATTCCTTCTGGGTGCTGGGTGGTTGAATGGCGACCCGACCCACGGACCCGGAGGCCCAGCCATGAGTGATCCCCAGGACAAGCGCAAGGAGCAGATCGACATGCTCAAGGGCCTGCTCAAGGGCGCGAAGGACGACCCCAAGGGAGCGGCGGTCTTCGTTCGCGACGTCGCCAAGGAGCAGTGGAACGACCCCAAGCGCAAGGAGCAGCGCGACATGGGCAAGGCGATGCTGCAGGGTGCCGTGAAGGACCCCAAGGGCGCGCTGGAGTTCGTCAAGGCCGTCGTCAAGGAGGAGCGCGCCAAGCGCAAGCCCCGCTGAGCCCCACAGATTCGGGTGGGTGGGGCGTTCGCCGTACCCTTGAGCGGTCATGAGCACCGCCACTGAGCCCGCCGCAGCGCCGCGCACCTACGAGGTCAAGACCCACGGGTGCCAGATGAACGTCCACGACTCCGAGCGCCTGTCCGGGCTGTTGGAGGACGCGGGCTACCTCCGCGCCCCGGAGGGCGAGCAGGCCGACGTCGTCGTGTTCAACACCTGCGCGGTGCGCGAGAACGCCGACAACAAGCTCTACGGCAACCTCGGCCACCTGGCCCCGGTCAAGGCCAAGAAGCCGGGCATGCAGATCGCCGTCGGCGGCTGCCTCGCCCAGAAGGACCGCGACACGATCACGAAGAGGGCGCCGTGGGTCGACGTCGTCTTCGGTACGCACAACATCGGCTCCCTGCCGGTCCTCCTCGAGCGTGCGCGCGTCCAGGAGGAGGCCCAGGTCGAGATCATCGAGTCCCTCGAGGTCTTCCCCTCGACGCTGCCGACCAAGCGTGAGTCCGCGTACGCCGCCTGGGTCTCGATCTCGGTGGGCTGCAACAACACCTGCACCTTCTGCATCGTGCCGGCGCTGCGCGGCAAGGAGAAGGACCGTCGCCCCGGCGAGATCCTCGCCGAGATCGAGGCGCTGGTCGCCGAGGGCGTCACCGAGATCACCCTGCTGGGCCAGAACGTCAACGCCTACGGCGTGGAGTTCGGCGACCGGCAGGCCTTCTCCAAGCTGCTGCGGGCCTGCGGCGAGATCGAGGGCCTGGAGCGGGTGCGGTTCACCTCGCCCCACCCCGCGGAGTTCACCGACGACGTCATCGAGGCGATGGCCCAGACCTCCAACGTGATGCCGTCGCTGCACATGCCGCTGCAGTCCGGCTCCGACAAGGTCCTCAAGGACATGCGCCGGTCCTACCGCCAGTCGAAGTACCTCGGCATCATCGAGCGCGTCCGGGCCGCGATCCCCGACGCCGCGATCACCACCGACATCATCGTCGGCTTCCCCGGTGAGACCGAGGAGGACTTCCAGGCCACCCTCGACGTCGTGCGCGCGGCGAGGTTCTCGGCCGCGTACACCTTCCAGTACTCCAAGCGTCCCGGCACACCCGCCGCGGTCCTCGAGGACCAGGTCGACCCCGCTACGGTCAAGGACCGCTACCAGCGCCTGGTCGCCCTCGTCGAGGAGATCTCCTGGGAGGAGAACAAGGCGCTGGTGGGCCGCACCGTCGAGCTGATGGTCGCCGAGGGCGAAGGCCGCAAGGACGCCGCCACCCACCGCCTGTCGGGGCGCGCCCCGGACAACCGGCTCGTGCACTTCTCCGTCGAGGGGCTCGGCGAGGCCGACCTTCCCCGTCCCGGCGACATGGTCGAGGTCGAGATCACCTACGCCGCCCCGCACCACCTGGTCGCCGACAGCGGGGTGACCTCGGTGCGCCGCACCCGCGCCGGTGACGCGTGGGAGAGGCGTACGGCAGCCCCCGCACCCGCTGCGGTCGGGCTGGGCATGCCCGCGGTCGGCGTACCGGATCCGTTGCCCGACGCGCCCGCCTGCGGCTGATCACAGCCCTGCGCCCCCGCGGATCGTGGAGTCGCGTGGTCACCAGGTGACCATCCGGCTCCACGATGCGTTTCGACGGTCGCCCGTGGTCAGCCGGCCACCACGCACTCCGGCGAGCAGGGTCGACCCGCGGGCACACCGAGGCGGACGAAGAGCCGGGACAGCTTGGCGGCGGTCGAGCACGGGCGCTCGAACACCTGGCCATAGGTGAGGCGGACCGTGCCGCGTCCTTCGACGGCGGCGTCGAGGTCGCGCTCGAAGTCGCTGTCGCGCTGCTCGGCGGTGTTGTGGAAGAGACGGCCGTCGAGCTCGACGATCACCTCCGGGAGCGCCCCGTCGCGGTAGACGACGCCGCTGGCGGTCACCTCGCGCACCTGTCGCATCAACGTGGGCAGGTGGTGGGGCCGCTCCACCCGGGTGAGGTAGCCATGCTCCAGCACCGAGCAGGTCCCCTGGGCCACGTCGTCGAGGAGCCCGGTGAGGAACCCCCGACGAGCAGCGCGCCTGCGACGGGCCAGTGCCGCCTGCATGCGCAGGGCGGTCGTGTGCTGGCTCTGCACCGCACTGGCGACCACGGCGAGGGCCCGGAAGTCGTCAGGGGCGGCGAGCGCGACATCCAGCGCGGCCTCGTGATAGCTCATGCGGGGCGGTCCCAAGTTCCACAGGACGCGCTCATCGAGGCCATGGGTGCGACGGACGACGATGCCGGGCGGCGACGTGACACGGCGGCTGCGGTCGATGGCGACCTCGATGGGCCGCTGGTCGATGGACGGTCGCCCCGGCCCGTCCGCCGCCCGCAGGGCGGACTCCCCGGCCAACGCGGCCGGCCAGGCACCGCTCACCGCACCCCAGGCGCGCTGCAGCCACGTCGGCTCACCGGTGTGCTCGACGTAGACGCGCGGGAACAGCGGGGTCAGCTCGCGCCTGCGGACCAGGCGGCGGAGGTCGTGGTGCTGGAGGCCGAGGCGGAGCGCCTGGTCCTGCGAGACGACGCCGTCCTGCCGGACGAGGGTGCTGCGCAGGCGGTCCATCCGGCCAGCCTTGCGGGATCCAGGCGTGGGTGCGAGGGGCGAGGGCCGGTCTGTGGAGAACGTCGTGGAGTCGCGTGGTCACCAGGTGACCATCAGGCTCCACGATCCTGCTGGACGGGCAGCGAGAGTCTCAGGCGGGCGGCTCGACCGAGCCGTCCTCGGCCTCCTGCCCGGCCTCGGGGTCGGTCTCCTGGCCGGTCTCGGCGTCGTCGGCCTCGCCCTCGGGCTCCTGCTGCTT
>JAJPEO010000321.1 GCA_021166815.1 Nocardioides sp. | reverse complement strand
TGACCCTGCCGCGCCACTGGCGCCGCAACCGCGACCGCCTGGTCAAGGTCACCTTCGCCGACGGGACGACCGCGACGGGCCGGATCGGTGACAGCGACGACGCCGAGGTCACCCTCGACGTGGACGGCGCGAGTCGTCGGGTCGCCTACGCCGAGGTCGCCAAGGCGCTGGTGCAGATCGAGTTCAACCGCAAGAAGAGTGAGGACGCCTGATGGACATCGACCTGAGCATCCTGAGGATGCTGGAGCGGGAGAAGGAGATCTCCTTCGAGGTCCTGGCCGAAGCCATCGAGCAGGCCCTGCTGACCGCCTACCACCGGACCCCCGACGCCCAGGAGCGCGCCCGGGTGGTCCTCGACCGCAAGAGCGGTCACGTGAGCGTCCTGGCCGCCGAGCTGGACGCGGAGGGCAACGTCGTCGCCGAGTACGACGACACCCCCGAGGGGTTCGGCCGCATCGCTGCGACGACGGCCAAGCAGGTCATGCTCCAGCGACTGCGCGACGCCGAGGACGAGATCAAGTTCGGCGAGTTCGCCGGCCGCGAGGGCGACATCATCTCCGGCATCATCCAGCAGGGCCGCAACCCCGACGACGTCATGGTCGACGTGGGTCGCCTCGAGGCGCTGCTGCCGGTGGGCGAGCGGGTGCCCGGCGAGGTCTACAAGCACGGGGAGCGCATCAAGTGCCTCGTCGTGTCGGTGCGCAAGGGGATGCGCGGGCCGCAGGTCACCCTGTCCCGCTCGCACCCCAACCTCGTACGCAAGCTCTTCGCCCTGGAGGTGCCGGAGATCGCCGACGGCACGGTCGAGATCGCGGCCATCGCCCGTGAGGCCGGCCACCGCACCAAGATCGCCGTGCACTCCACCGTGCCGGGCGTCAACGCCAAGGGTGCGTGCATCGGCCCGATGGGCCAGCGCGTGCGCAACGTCATGAGCGAGCTGGGCGGGGAGAAGATCGACATCGTCGACTGGTCCGAGGACCCTGCCGAGCTCGTCGGGCACGCGTTGTCGCCGGCGCGCGTGACCTCCGTGGAGATCGTCGACGCCGCGGCCCGCTCGTGTCGCGTCGTGGTGCCCGACTTCCAGCTGTCACTGGCGATCGGCAAGGAGGGGCAGAACGCCCGCCTCGCTGCTCGCCTGACAGGTTGGCGCATCGACATCCGCTCCGACGAGGCGCCCGCCTGAGCCTGATGACGCGTGCCCGCGGGCTCCGGCCAGTTCGTCATGCGTGGGCGCGTACGGGTAGGGTGGGGCGCAGTGGCCACCACGTCTGACACCCCTGCGTCCGGACCCGTCCGGACCTGCGTGGGTTGTCGGGCCAAGGCCGCTGCGAGCGAGTTGCTGCGCGTGGTCGCGGGCTCGGACGCCGAGGGTCGACCGACCCTGGTGCCGGATCCTGACCACCGGGCACCCGGTCGTGGAGCGCACCTGCACCCCACGGACGAGTGCTGGCAGCTCGCAGAGCGGAGGAGAGCGTTTCCCCGGGCCCTGCGGGTCAGCGGACCGTTGTCCGACGTCCTGGTGAGGAAGCACCTCGCCTCGCTGTCCGAATCACCGCAGCACCGACCAGAAACTGGAGCACGCAGCTCATGAGCACTCGATGAGTACCTCGCGATGAGTTTGCACACCCACTAGCTGTTCCGTTTCCCCTCCTTCTGGGGTCACGGACCAGAAGGAGTAGTTCACACCGTGGCAAAGACCCGAGTCCACGAACTCGCCAAGGAGTTCGGAGTCGAGAGCAAGTTCGTTCTCGAGAAGCTCAAGGAGATGGGTGAGTTCGTCAAGTCGGCATCGTCGACCGTCGAGCCCCCCGTCGAGATGCGCTTCAAGAAGCAGTTCGGCGAAGAGCTGAAGAAGGCCGCGGCCGCAGGCCCGGCCGAGCCCGCAGCACCGCCCGCCAAGAAGGCACCGGCCAAGAAGGCCGCTGCCAAGCAGGCCGAGGCTCCGGCGGAGGCCCCCGCCGCCGAGGCTCCCGCAGTCGAGGCGCCTGCCGTGCAGGCTCCTGCTGCAGAGGCAGCCCCGACGTCCGCCGCGCCGAGCGCGCCCCGTCCCGGCCCCAAGCCGGGTCCGAAGGCCGCCCCCACGGCCGCCGAGCCCGTGGAGCCCGTCGCTGCGCCGCAGCCGCCCGCTCCTGCAGAGCCCGCCGCGCCGGCCGCCCCTGCGGCGTCCGCCGGCTCGGCCGCGCCCAAGCCGCCGACACCGGGCCCGCGGCCCGTCGGCAAGCCGGGTGCCCCGCGCCCGGGCAACAACCCGTTCGCGCCCAGCCAGGGCATGGGCAGGGGCCCCCGTGGTGAGGACAACCGTCCGCCGCGGCCCCCGGCTGCCCGCGAGGGCGGCGCTCCGGCTCGTCCGGGCATGCCGCGCCCCAACCCGGCGATGATGCCCAAGTCCCCGACCGCGTTCGGCACCGGCCCCGGTGCCCGTCCCGCGCGCGGTGGTGCCCCGGGTCGTCCCGGCGCCCCCGGTCGCGGTGGTGCCCCGGGTCGTCCCGGCGCCCCCGGTCGTGGTGGTCCCGGCGGCGGTGCGCCCGGTGGTGGCGGCGGCTTCCCCGGTGGCGGTCGCCCCGGTGGCGGTCGTCCCGGCCAGCGCGGACAGACGCAGGGCGCCTTCGGTCGTCCCGGCGGTCCGTCGCGGCGTGGACGCAAGTCCAAGCGGGCGCGTCGCCAGGAGTTCGAGGCCATGGAGGCCCCGACCATCGGCGGCGTGCGCGTCCGCAAGGGCAACGGCGAGACCGTCCGTCTGCCGCGTGGCGCCTCGCTGACCGACCTCGCCGAGAAGATCGGCGTCGACCCCGCTGCTCTGGTGCAGATGCTCTTCTCGCTCGGCGAGATGGTCACTGCCACGCAGTCGGTGGGTGACGAGACGTTCGAGCTGCTCGGTGAGGAGCTCAACTACGTCGTCCAGGTCGTCTCCCCGGAGGACGAGGACCGCGAGCTGCTGGAGTCCTTCGACATCGAGTTCGGTGAGGACGAGGGCGGCGAGGAGGACCTCGTGGTCCGTCCGCCGGTGGTCACCGTCATGGGTCACGTCGACCACGGAAAGACCCGCCTGCTCGACGCCCTGCGCAACGCTGACGTCGGTGGCAAGGAGGCCGGTGGCATCACCCAGCACATCGGTGCCTACCAGGTCCACACCGACGTCGACGGCGTCGACCGCCGCATCACCTTCATCGACACCCCGGGTCACGAGGCGTTCACCGCCATGCGTGCCCGTGGTGCGCAGGCCACCGACATCGCGATCCTCGTGGTCGCGGCCGATGACGGTGTCATGCCCCAGACGGTCGAGGCGCTCAACCACGCCAAGGCCGCCGGTGTCCCGATCGTGGTCGCGGTCAACAAGATCGACAAGCCCGACGCCGACCCGACCAAGGTGCGCGGCCAGCTCTCCGAGTACGGCCTCATGCCCGAGGAGTACGGCGGCGACGCGATGTTCGTCGACGTCTCGGCCAAGGCGGGCCTCAACCTGGACAAGCTGCTCGAGGCCGTCGTGCTCACGGCCGACGCTGCCCTGGACCTGCGGGCCAACCCCGAGCAGGACGCCCAGGGCCTCGTGGTCGAGGCGCACCTGGACCGCGGTCGTGGTCCCGTCGCCACGGTGCTCGTCCAGCGCGGAACGCTGCGTGTCGGCGACTCGATCGTCGCCGGTCCGGCCCACGGCCGTGTCCGGGCGATGCTCGACGAGTTCGGCCAGGAGCTGACCGAGGCCGACCCGTCGCGTCCGGCGATGGTGCTGGGCCTCTCGGCGGTGCCGGGTGCGGGCCAGAACTTCCTCGTGGTCGAGGACGACCGCATGGCTCGCCAGATCGCCGAGAAGCGCGAGGCGCGCGAGCGTGCCGCGATGCAGGCCAAGCGCCGCGTGCGCCGCAGCCTCGAGGACTTCATGGCCTCCATGGAGAAGGGCGAGAGCCAGGAGCTCAACCTCATCCTCAAGGGCGACGTGTCCGGTTCGGTCGAGGCCCTCGAGGACGCGCTGTCCAAGATCGAGGTCAGCGACGAGGTCGGCATCCGCGTCATCGACCGCGGTGTCGGTGCGATCACCGAGACCAACGTCGACCTGGCGGCAGCGTCCGACGCCATCATCATCGGCTTCAACGTCCGCCCGCAGGGCAAGGCGACCGAGATGGCCGACCGCGAGGGCGTGGAGATCCGCTACTACAGCGTCATCTACCAGGCCATCGAGGAGATCGAGGCAGCGCTCAAGGGCATGCTCAAGCCCGAGTACGAGGAGTTCGTCCTCGGCCAGGCGGAGATCCGCGAGATCTTCCGGTCCTCCAAGGCCGGCAACATCGCGGGCTGCATGGTCACCTCCGGTGTCCTGCGCCGCAACGCCAAGGTCCGTGTGCTCCGCGACGGCGCGGTCGTCCAGGACAACCTGGACCTCGCCTCGCTGCGCCGCGAGAAGGACGACGCCTCCGAGGTCCGCGAGGGCTTCGAGTGCGGCCTGGTGCTGAAGAACTACCAGGACATCAAGATCGGCGATGTCGTGGAGGCCTTCGAGATGCGCGAGATCCCGCGCGCCTGAGCAGAACCCATGTCAGTCGGCGCACCCCGGCGCCGACCCCCTTGAGCCGGTCGGACCGCTTGCGCCCGCGGGGGCGCCCCTGGGCCCCCCACTCCCCCCCCCCCCCCCGGCGGCCCACCCGGACCCCGCGGGCGCCGACTGACATGGGTTCTGCTCCGGCGCGCGGG
>JAJPEO010000313.1 GCA_021166815.1 Nocardioides sp. | reverse complement strand
CGAAGTGGGTCACCCGGACCCGGTGCGGACGACCGGCGGCCATGCCCGCCTCGATCGCCGCGCCGACGTCGTCGACGTGCACGTGGACGTTCCACAGTCCGTCGCCCCCCACCACCACGAGGCTGTCCCCGAGGCCGGCGAGGCTGGCCCGCAGGTCGGCGACCGCGTCGTCCTCGGCGTCGAGGAGGTACATCACCTCGTACGCGGGGCCGTCCTCGGTCAGGTCGTCGCTGGGCAGCGTCGCCACGGGGATGTGGTGCACGCCGAAGGCAGCCGGGGCCGGCATGGGGCGCTTGCCGGAGCTGACGGTCTCCACGGTGTCGAGCAGCACACACAGGCCCCGCCCACCGGCATCCACGACCCCGGCCTGGGCGAGGACGGGGAGCTGCTCGGGGGTGCGCAGCAGCGCCTCGCGGGCCGCGGAGGCGGCCGCCGCGAACACGTCGCGCGATCGGGCGGCGGGGTCCTGGACCGCGGCGAGGCCGGCGTCGGAGGCGGCCCGGGCGACGCTGAGGATGGTGCCCTCCACGGGAGTGCCGACGGCGGCGTAGCTTGCGTCGGTGGCCGCTGCCATCGCCTCCGCCATGACCACGGCGTGGCGCTCCCCCGGGCCGGACGCGGCGGCCCTGCCGAGGAAGGCACGCAGCATCTGGCTGAGGATGACGCCGGAGTTGCCGCGGGCACCCATCAGGGCAGCGCGTGCCAGCAACGCCATGCCCTCCGCGAGGTCGAGGTCGGGGTCGGCTGCGAGCGCGGCGCGCAGCTCGTCACGGGCCGTCGACACCGTGAGGAACAAGTTGGTGCCGGTGTCGCCGTCGGGAACGGGGTAGACGTTGAGCGCGTCGATCTCCTCGCGGGCCTGCGAGAGGGCATCGGTCGCGACCTCGACGAAGCGGGCCACGGCCGTCAGGTCCATGCCGTGGGTGACGGGCTCCATCGCGTCGTTCAGCTCCCGGTCGTGAGACAGTTCGAGAAAGGACCCGCGCCCGGGAGACCCGAGGGTGTGTCCGAGGCCACAGGGTAGTGCCCCGGCCTCTTCGGACTGCGATTTCATCCATCTCGCGGAACTCGGCTACTCTAGTGCGGTTGCCTGCGCCGGCCGCTCGGTCGTGGCGCCGGCCCGTCGGGAGCACCGCCCCTGACGAACCCATGTCTGACAAACCCTCGAACGGATCGGAGTGCACGGTGGCTGCCGTCTGCGACATCTGCGCCAAGAAGCCGGGCTTCGGCAACAACCGTCCCTGGTCGCGCAAGATCACGAAGCGTCGCTTCAACCCCAACATCCAGCGCGTCCGGGCGACCGTCAACGGCACGCCCAAGCGCCTCAACGTCTGCACCGGCTGCCTCAAGGCCGGCAAGGTCACCCGCTGACCCACTGACGTCACAGGCCCCGTCGCTCACGCGACGGGGCCTTCGTCATGCCCGCCCCGAGGGTCTCCGACCGCGGCGCCCTGGATCAGAAGTGGGTCCAGCCCGTGGGGCCGTCGTACTCCGAGCCGTCCACGGTCACCCCGGAGCCCTCCCTGACGTGCCCCACCACCGTCCACCCGTCGGGCACGGCCGCGGAGTCGGGGAAGGTCGCGAGGAGGGCGTGGTCGTCTCCCCCGCCGAGGATGAACGCCATCGGGTCGGCCCCGAGCGCGGCACCGACGGCCTGCAGCGGCTCGGGGACCTCGAACGCCGAGGTGTCCACGTCGATGGCGACCTCGCTGGCCTCGGCGATGTGGCGCGCCTCGGCCATGAGCCCGTCGGAGATGTCGATCAGCGCGGTCGCGCCCGCCTGGGCGGCGATCTTGCCGGCGGCGTACGGCGGCTCGGGACGGCGGTAGGCCTCCACCAGCACGCGGGGAGAGCGGAACCCGCGCCCGAGCACCGCCAGCCCGCCGGCTGCCCAGCCCTGGCGGCCGGTGAGGGCGAGGACGTCCCCGGGGTGCGCGCCCGAGCGCAGCACCGGGGCCTGCTCGCACCGGCCGATCACCGTCACGGCGATGACGACCTGGTCGGCGCGGGTGACGTCGCCGCCCACGACCGAGGCGCCGACAGCCGCGCACTCGGCGGCGAACCCGCGGGCGAAGTCGAGGGCCCACTGCGCCGGGAGGTCCGGGGGCGCCGCCAGCCCGATGGTGAGGTGGGTGGCCACGCCGCCCATCGCGTTGACGTCGGAGAGGTTCTGCGCCGCGGCGCGGTGCCCCACGTCCTCGGCGCTGGCCCAATCGCGCCGGAAGTGGCGCCCCTCCACCATCAGGTCGGTGGACACCACGACGTGCCCGTGCCGGACCCGCAC
Source organism: Nocardioides sp. (assembly GCA_021166815.1). Taxonomy (GTDB): domain Bacteria; phylum Actinomycetota; class Actinomycetes; order Propionibacteriales; family Nocardioidaceae; genus Nocardioides. Next base: position 12,006 of record JAJPEO010000313.1, on the reverse strand, counting down.
CACCGCCGCGTCGTCACCGGGCCCGACCAGGACGTTCTCGTCCGAGGTGAACAGGCGCGTGAGCTCGGCGATGAGCCCGAACTCACCGGCGTCGGCCAGGGTCGCGTCGGCGGGAAGAGGCGCAGGGTGGGACATGCACCCATCCCACCAGACGCCGTTGCGGGAGGGCGCAGCGACACCACCGGGGACCACGGCGGATGACCTGCGTCCGGGGAGGGAGTAGGTTGGCCGCGTCCCACCACTTCGATGCTCTCCGAGGAGTCCCCGATGGTCGTCCAGGCCTACATCCTGATCCAGACCGACGTCGGCAAGGCGGCTGAGGTGGCCCGCCAGATCGCCGAGATCCAGGGCGTCACCCAGGCCGAGGACGTCACCGGTCCCTACGACGTGATCGTGCGTGCCGAGGCCAAGAGCGTCGACGAGCTCGGCAAGCTCGTGGTCTCGCAGGTGCAGAACCTCGACGGCATCACCCGCACCCTGACCTGCCCGGTCGTCCACATCTGAGCACTCCGCCGCACTGACCGTGCTCCGCCGTTCCGCGGCCCTCCGACCTGCGTCGGTGGCCGGCTCATTGCTCTGCCTCGCCCTCGTGGCCGGCTGCGGGTCCACCGAGGTCCCCATCGACTCCGGTGACCTCTCCGGAGCCGACGCCGCGACCTGCGCTGCGCTGGTCGACGACCTGCCCTCGGTGCTCAGCGGCGAGCTGCGCCGCTCGGTGGACCCCGACGACGCGCCGGGTGCGGCCTGGGGCGACACCCCGTACGTCCTCACCTGCGGGGTGCCCCGCCCGGCCGGCGTCCCGGAGGACGCGGGCTGCCTCGACGTCGGCGGCGTCGGCTGGTACGTCGACGACGACGCCGTCGCCGACCCGCGCGTCGACATCACCGCCACTGCGCTGACGCACACGCCGCACGTCTCGTTGCTCGTGCCCGCCCGCTACCGCACGGACGGCTTCGACGGTGCCCTCGCCGAGCTCGCCCCGATCCTCACCCGCCACCTGGAGGCGGGCCAGCCCTGCCTGTAGCCCGGTCGGGCCGACCGGCCTCGCTCAGCGCAGGCCGGTGTCGCGGTGCAGGGCCAGCTGGATCAGCCGGTCCACGAGCTCGGGGTAGCTCACCCCCGCCTCGGCCCACAGCTGCGGGTACATCGAGGTCGGCGTGAAGCCGGGCATCGTGTTGAGCTCGTTGATGACGACGTGGCCGTCGGGCATGAGGAAGAAGTCGACGCGCGCGAGCCCCTCGCAGGAGAGTGCCTCGAACGCGCGTACGGCCATCGCCCGCAGCTCCTCCTCGACCCCGGGTGGCAGGTCGGCCGGGATGTCGATCTCGGTCTCCTGGTCGGCGAGGTACTTGGCCTCGAAGTCGTAGAACTCGTGGCCGCCGCCCACGCGCAGCTCACCCAGGCGAGTCGTCTCGGGCGTGCCGTCGACGCTGCCGAGCACGCCGCACTCGACCTCGCGGGCGCCCTCCATGCTCTTCTCGATGAGCACCTTGGGGTCGTGGCGGAACGCCTCGGCCAGGGCCGCCTCGATCTCGCCGGCGTCGTGGAGCTTGCTGATGCCCATGCTGGAGCCCGCCCGGGCCGGCTTGGCGAAGGACGGGAAGCCGATCTCGTCGATGCGCGCCAGGACCTCCCCGGCGTCGCGCTCCCACTCGCGTCGGGTGATCACGAAGCCGGGGGTCACCGGCAGCCCCGCGGCCTGGAGCACGATCTTCATGTAGGCCTTGTCCATGCCCAGCGCGGAGGCGAGCACCCCGGAGCCGACGTAGCGCACACCGGCCAGGTCGAGAAGGCCCTGGATGGTGCCGTCCTCGCCCCACGGCCCGTGCAGCAGCGGGAAGACCACGTCGACCTGGCCGATCTCGGCCGGCACCTCGGCAGGCTCGCCGACGACCAGGTCGGTGGAGCCGCCCCCGCCCATCAGGGCGACGGGCGCGCGGCCGCCGTCGACCGCGGGCAGGTCGCTGCCGCTGATCGCAAGTCGCCCGGGGTCGTCGGCCTCGAGGACCCACCGGCCGTCCGTGGCGATGCCGACCGGTACGACGTCGTAGGCGTCGCGGTCGATCGCCGCGAGCACGCTGCCGGCGGTCACGCACGAGATGCCGTGCTCGGAGGAGCGCCCGCCGAAGACGACGGCGACGCGTGGCTTGCTCGAACTGGACTGGTTCATCGCGGGCGAGCCTATCCACCTACTGTGGCGGGTATGCCCGCCGACGCACTCACGAGCTCCGACAGCAACCAGCCCGACGGCCTCAAGCCGCGCACGATCGCCGTCCACGCCGGACGCCCCGCACCGTCACCGGACGCGCCGCTCAACGAGCCGATCACGATGGCCTCGATGTTCCACGCGGGCGGCGACATCGAGTACAGCCGCTTCGGCAACCCGACCTGGACGGCGCTCGAGGACGCCATCGGCGCCCTCGAGGGCGGCCGCTGCCTCACCTTCGCCTCCGGCCTGGCCGCCGTGGCCACGGTGCTCGACCTCGTCGGCACCGGGCAGAAGGTCGTGTGCCCCCGTCACGCCTACAACGGCACCGTGGGCCAGCTCGCCGACCTGGAGGCACGGGGCCGGATCACCACCGAGCTGGTCGACGTGACCGACACCGACGCGGTGGTGGCTGCGTGCGCCGGCGCGGCGCTGGTGTGGCTGGAGTCGCCCACCAACCCCGCGCTCGAGGTCGCCGACATCCCCACGATCACGGCTGCTGCCCACGAGGCCGGCGCCTACGTCGTCGTCGACAACACCTTCGCCACTCCGCTGCTGCAGCGACCGCTCGAGGACGACGTCGACATCGTGGTCCACTCCGCGACCAAGTACCTCGCCGGCCACTCCGACGTCCTCATGGGTGCCCTGGTCACCAAGGACGACGAGCTCTTCGGCGTGCTGAGCGCCCGCCGCGGCCTGACGGGCGCCGTACCCGGCCCCTTCGAGGCGTGGCTGACCCTGCGCGGGCTGCGCACCCTGCCCCTGCGCGTGGAGCGGGCGCAGGAGAACGCCCAGGAGCTCGTACGCCGCCTGCGGGAGCACCCGGCGATCGACGAGGTGAGGTACCCCGGGTTCGGCGGCATCGTCAGCATCGTGCTCGGCGGGGGCGAGATCGCGGCCGACCTGCTCACCCGCAAGACGCGGCTGTGGGTGCACGCCACGTCGCTCGGCGGCGTGGAGTCGACCCTGGAGCGGCGTCGCCGGTGGAAGGTCGAGCCGGCCACGATCCCCGACGCCCTGGTGCGGCTCTCGGTCGGCGTCGAGGACGTCGAGGACCTCTGGAGCGACCTGCGGCGCGCGCTCGACGGCTGCGTGTGACCCGCAGCCCCGGGACCGGTCAGGCCAGCTCGGCCTTGGTGTCGCGGGCGATGAAGCTGTTGACCATGTCCTGGGCGGTCATCCGGCCGTCGATCACCGCGTCGACCGCCTCGGCGATCGGGGCGTCGACGTCGTTGCGGCGAGCCAGGGCCAGCAGTGACTTGCAGGACTTCGCTCCCTCGGCGACCTGCCGGGTCGTGGCATAGATCTCCGCGGCCGTCATGCCCTGGCCGAGCCGCTCGCCGAAGGTGCGGTTGCGCGACAGGGGCGAGGAGCACGTCGCGACCAGGTCGCCCAGCCCCGCCAGGCCCATCAGGGTGAGCGGGTTGGCGCCCTGGGCCATGGCGAGCCGGTTGGTCTCGGCGAGACCGCGCGTGATCACCGACGCGGTGGTGTTGTCGCCGAAGCCCAGGCCCACGGCCATGCCCACGGCCAGGCCGACGACGTTCTTGTAGGCGCCGCCGATCTCGCAGCCGAGCACGTCGACGGAGGTGTAGGGACGGAACGCCGGACCGTGGGTGAGCTTCTGCAGCCGCTTGGCGGCCTCCTCGTCGGCGCAGGCGACGACGGAGGCAGCCGGCTCGCGCCGGGCGATCTCGCGGGCCAGGTTGGGGCCGCTGATGACGGCGATGCGCTCGGCGCCGGCGCCGGTGACCTCGTGGATCACCTCGCTCATGCGCATCAGGGTGCCGAGCTCGACACCCTTCATCAGCGAGACCAGCGTCGCCGACGAGGGCAGGATCGGCGCCCACTCGGTGAGGTTCTCGCGCAGCGTCTGCGACGGGACGCTCAGGACGACCACGTCGGCTCCCGCCGCGGCCTGCTCGGCGTCGGTGGTGGCCGAGATCGTCGGCGGCAGCTCCACCCCGGGCAGGTAGTCGCCGTTCTCGTGCGCGTCGTTGATCGAGTCGGCGACCTGCTCGCGACGAGCCCACAGGGTGACGTCGTTGCCGGCGTCGGCCAGCACGAGCGAGAAGGCGGTGCCCCACGAACCGGCCCCGAACACAGCGATCTTGGTCATCGTGGGTGCTTTCTCCTCCGCTTGGGGTCCTCGTGGAAGTTGCCGATCTCCCTCAACCCGTGCGCACGTGGGTCGAAGCGCTCCGCGGGCGGACTCTCGCCGCGGATGTCGGCCACCAGCTCGGTGATGGCGGCCATGATGCGCCGGGTCGCCTCGGCGACGGCCTCCGGGGTCGGCGTCTCGGTCGTCAGGTCGTGGAGGTCGACGGGGTCGCCCGCCTTCATCACGATGTGCTTGCGGGGCAGCAGGTCCGGCTTCTTCCCGTAGGGCTGGAGCAGGTCCTGGGCCCCCCAGTGGCCGACCGGGATCACGGGACAGCCGGTCGCCAGGGCGATACGGGCCGCGCCACTCTTGCCCTTCATCGGCCACAACCCCGGGTCGCGGGTGAGCGTGCCCTCGGGGTAGACCACCACGCACTCGCCGTCACGCACCGCCTGCACCGCCGCGTCGTAGGCACCGGCAGCGTTGCGGCTCAGCCGCTCGACCGGGATCTGCCCAGCCGACTTCAGGAAGTCGCCCAGGACGCGGTTCTTGAACAGCCCGGACTTGGCGAGGTAGCGAGGCAGCCGGCCGTGGTCGTAGACGAAGTGGGCGGTGAGCAGCGGGTCGACGTGCGAGACGTGGTTGAGCACCACGAGACAGCCTCCCGTCGCCGGGATCTTCTCGCCGTCGATCCACGTGCGCGAGGCCAGCGGGATGAGGACCGGCTTGAGGATCGAGGCGGCGAAGGCGAACGCCCACCCGCGCGGCTGCGCCAGCTTGCGGACCCTCACCCGCCCTCCCTCCGTCTCCCGCACTCGTCATGGTGCGTGCAGGCAGGCTACTCGGAACGACGCCCGTGGACGACACCATGCGCCCCGTGGCGCGCGTGGGAAGATCACTGGCGATGAGTGGACCAGTCGATCCCCCGGGCTTCGTCGTCATCGTGCCGGTGAAGCCCCCAGCGCGCGGCAAGTCGCGACTCACCGGGCACTCCCCCGCACGACGCCGCGACCTGGCGACCGCGTTCGCCCTCGACACCACCGCGGCGGCGAGGGCGACGCCGGGCGTCGTGACCGTGCTCGGCATGACCGACGACTACGCGTTGGCCGGGCTGTTGCGCTCGAGTGGCTGCGCGGTCGTTCCCGACGGCGCCACCGAGCTCAACGCCGCACTGGTCCAGGCCGCGGCGGAGGCCGGCCGGCGCTGGCCGGACGCCCACCCGGTCGTCCTGCTCGCCGACCTGCCCTGCCTGACGCCGTCGGCGCTGTCCGGGGTGCTCGCAGCACTCCCGCGCGATCGACCGGCCTTCGTGCGCGACGCCCAGGGCTCGGGCACCACCTTGTACGCCGCCCCCCTCGAGCAGTTCCGGCCCCGCTTCGGCCCGGCCTCGGCTGCGGCCCACGCCGAGGAGGGGGTGGTGGACGTGGACGCACCGGACCCGCGTGTGCGACGAGACGTCGACGACGCCGACGACCTGCGTGCCGCGATCACGCTCGGGGTCGGCACGCACACCGCAGCGGCCCTGGTCGGCACCGACTCCAGCGCCTGACAGGTCACCCGTCCCCGACCAACGCCAAGGGCGGGCCACCCGAGGGTGACCCGCCCTTGACCAGGACGACAGGCGTCAGGACTTCTTCGCCGCGGCCTTCTTGGCCGGGGCCTTCTTGGCGGGCGCCTTCTTCGCAGCCGCCTTCTTGGCCGGTGCCGCCTTCTTGGCCGGTGCCGACTTCGTCGCGGCTGCCTTCTTGGCGGGTGCCGACTTCTTGGCAGCGGCCTTCTTGGCGGGCGCCGCCTTCTTGGCCGGAGCGGCCTTCTTCGTGGCAGCGGCCTTCTTGGCCGGAGTGGCAGCCCCGGTGACGGCCGCAGCGGCGGCGCGGATGGGAGCCGGCGGCTTGGGCATGTTGGCGGCCGTCAGCTTCGGCAGCTTCTTGGCCCCGGAGATGATGTCCTTCAGCTCCTTGCCGGGCGAGAACTTCGGCACCGACTTCTTCTTCGACTTCATGCGCTCGCCGGTCTGCGGGTTGCGCACCCAGCGGGCGTTGCGGACGGCCTTCTCGAAGGAGCCGAACCCGGTGATCGCGACCTTCTCCCCCTTGGCGACCTCGCGGGTGATGGTGTCGAGCACCGACTCCAGTGCGTGGGCGGCGTGCTTGCGGTTCCCCTCGTATCGCGCGGCGAGCGCGTCGATGAGCTGTGACTTGTTCACTAGCTTCCCTTCCAATGAACCCAGGTGCCGAGCCCGTGCTCGACGGTTGTTTCATCGCACGCTAGGTAACACAAGGGGCGCTCACAATCACCGGAGCGTGTTTCTTCACGCCTTTTTGTTTGCGTGGCGGGCGACGAAAGGGCCATTCCATGGGGCTTTTCGGTCGCACAAATAACGAAAACCCCCATGGAATGGGGGTTTTCGCGTGGTTCACAGGCTCACAGGGTGACCGGTTTCCAAGAAGGGCGCTTCGACTCGAATGCGGCGATGTCGCCCTCGTGTCCCAGGGTGATCCCGATGTCGTCGAGGCCCTCGAGCAGGCGCCAGCGCGTGTAGTCGTCGATGTCGAAGGATGCCTCGATCGCCTCGGAGCCCTCCCCGGCACGCACCGTCCGGGACTCCAGGTCGACGGTGATCTCGGCGCCGGGGTGCGTCTCCACGTGGGCCCAGAGGGCCTCGATCGTGGCTTGGTCGACCTGGGCGGCCAGCAGCCCAGCTTTGCCGGAGTTGCCGCGGAAGATGTCGGCGAACCGCGAGGAGAGCACGACCTTGAAGCCGTAGTTCTGCAGGGCCCAGACGGCGTGCTCTCGCGAGCTGCCGGTGCCGAAGTCGGGGCCGGCCACGAGCACCGAGCCGTTGGCGTAGGCGGGCTGGTTGAGGACGAAGTCCTCGTCGCCTCGCCAGGCGGCGAAGAGGCCGTCCTCGAAGCCGGTGCGGGTCACGCGCTTGAGGTAGACCGCCGGGATGATCTGGTCGGTGTCCACGTTGCTGCGTCGCAGCGGGACGCCGACGCCGGTGTGGGTGGAGAACTTGTCCATGTCAGTTGCCTCCGGCGGTAGTAGGAACGAGGTCGGCCGGCGAGGACAGCGTGCCCCGCACGGCGGTGGCGGCGGCCACCGGCACCGACACGAGGTGCGTACGGCCGCCCTTGCCCTGGCGCCCCTCGAAGTTGCGGTTGGACGTCGAGGCGCTGCGCTCCTGGGGAGCCAGCTGGTCGGGGTTCATGCCCAGGCACATGGAGCAGCCCGCACCGCGCCACTCGGCGCCGGCGGCGATGAAGACCTTGTCGAGGCCCTCGGCCTCGGCCTGCATGCGCACGCGGACGGAGCCCGGGACGACGAGCAGGCGGGTGCCCTCGGCGACCGAGTGACCCTCCAGGATCTGCGCTGCCAGGCGCAGGTCCTCGATGCGGCCGTTGGTGCACGAGCCGACGAAGACCGTGTCGACCTTGATGTCGCGCATGGGCGTGCCGGCCTCGAGGCCCATGTAGTCCAGCGCCTTCTCGGTGGCCAGCTTGTCGCTGGGGTCCTGGAAGTCGTCGGGACCGGGGACGGTCGCGCCCAGCGGCACGCCCTGGCCGGGGTTGGTGCCCCAGGTGACGAACGGCGTCATCACGCTGGCGTCGAGCACGATCTCCTTGTCGAAGACCGCGTCGGCGTCGGTGACGAGCGTCTTCCAGTGGGCGACCGCGGCGTCCCAGTCGGCTCCCTTGGGGGCCTCGGGCTTGCCCTCGATGTAGTCGAAGGTGGTCTGGTCGGGCGCGATGAGCCCGGCCTTGGCGCCCCACTCGATCGACATGTTGCACACCGTCATGCGGGCCTCCATCGAGAGCTCCTCGATGGCCTGGCCGCGGTACTCGACGATGTAGCCCTGGCCGCCGCCGGTGCCGGTGTGGGCGATCAGCGTCAGCACGAGGTCCTTGGCGGTGACGCCCTCGGGCAGCGAACCGTTGATGGTGACGGCCATCGTCTTGGGCTTGGCCTGCGGCAGCGTCTGGGTGGCCAGCACGTGCTCCACCTCGGAGGTGCCGATGCCGAAGGCGATCGCGCCGAACGCGCCGTGCGTGGAGGTGTGGCTGTCGCCGCACACGATGGTCATGCCCGGCTGGGTGAGCCCCAGCTGCGGGCCGACGACGTGGACGATGCCCTGCTCGACGTCGCCCAGCGGGTGCAGCCGTACGCCGAACTCGGCGGCGTTGCGGCGCAGCGTCTCGACCTGGGTGCGGCTCACCGGGTCGGCGATCGGCTTGTCCCAGTCGAGGGTCGGAACGTTGTGGTCCTCGGTGGCCAGGGTGAGGTCCGGGCGGCGTACGCGCCGGTCGGCCAGGCGCAGGCCGTCGAAGGCCTGCGGCGAGGTCACCTCGTGCAGGAGGTGGAGGTCGATGAAGAGCAGGTCGGGCTCTCCCTCAGCGCTGCGGACGACGTGCTCGTCCCACACCTTCTCGGCCAGGGTCTTCCCCATGGGTCCTCACTCCGTTCTGTCTTCGATCGGGAGGGGGTGGCGGGGCCGGTCCGGATCACGGCCGACTTCGCGCCCGATCGGGCGATGGTGATGAGCCTAACCCTTGCATCCCACTTCCTGAGATGAGAATATCGGCATATGGACACCGGATCTGGAGTCGGCGTACTCGACAAGGCAGCCCTCGTGCTCGCGGCGCTCGAGGCCGGACCCGCCACCCTGGCCGGCCTCGTGGCCGGCACCGGGCTGGCACGACCCACGGCGCACCGCCTCGCGGTGGCACTGGAGCACCATCGCCTCGTGGCCCGCGACATGCAGGGCCGCTTCGTCCTCGGACCACGGCTGGCTGAGCTCTCCGCCGCGGCCGGCGAGGACCGGCTGCTGGCCGCGGCGGGGCCGGTCCTGGCCCGGCTGCGCGACATCACGGGCGAGTCCGCCCAGCTGTGGCGCCGCCAGGGCGAGCACCGCGTGTGCGTGGCGGCCGCCGAGCGCCCCAGCGGCCTGCGCGACACCATCCCCGTCGGGTCGCAGCTGACCATGCGCGCCGGCTCGGCTGCCCAGATCCTCCTCGCCTGGGAGGACCCCGAGCGCATGCACCGCGGCCTGCAGAACGCCGCCTTCTCCGCCACCGCCCTCTCCGGCATCCGGCGGCGCGGCTGGGCGCAGTCGGTGGGCGAGCGAGAGCAGGGGGTCGCGTCGGTGTCAGCGCCGGTGCGCTCCCCCAGCGGCAAGGTCATCGCCGCCGTCTCGGTCTCCGGCCCCCTCGAGCGCCTGTCGCGCCAGCCGGGGCGCATGCACGCCCCCGCAGTGCTGGCGGCCGCCGACCGGCTCTCGGAGTCGTTGCGCCGCGCTGCCTCGGAGTGAGGGTCAGAACAGCGCGTCCTGCTCCAGCTCCAGCAGCACCTGCTTGCGCTCGAGCCCCCCGGCATAGCCGGTGAGCGTGCCGTTGGCACCGATGACCCGGTGGCAGGGCACCACGATGGGGATGGGGTTGCGGCCGTTGGCCAGGCCGACCGCGCGTGACGCGGCGTTGGTCATGCCGAGGCGTCCCGCGATCTGGCCGTACGACGCCGTCTCGCCGTAGGGGATGCGGGCCAGCTGCTCCCACACGCGGCGCTGGAAGTCACTGCCCTGGGGGGCCAGCGGGAGGTCGAACTCGCGCCGCTCCCGGGCGAAGTAGGCCGTGAGCTGGCGTACGGCCTCGGCCAGGACGGGGTGGTCGTCGGCGCGCTCCCCCAGCGGGCGCCCCTCCGGGCGGGAGTGGAAGGGCGAGAAGTCGATCGCCACGATCGCGTCGTCACTCGCCACGATGCGGAGGTCGCCGATCGGCGAGGGCATCACGGTCCACATGTCAGGTCTCCTCCTGGTCGGGGCCAGTGTCTCGCGTGAGGCTGTGCCACAGGTGCATCTGGGCGTAGGACCGCCACGGTCGCCACGCCTCTCCCCGCTCCTCCACGTCGGCCGGGGGACGTCCGAGCCGTACGAGCGCCTGACGGGTGCCGGCATCGGTGGGCAGCAGGACGTCGGGGTGTCCCAGGGCCCGCAGGGCGATGTAGTCGGCCGTCCACGGACCGATTCCCGGCAGGTCGAGGAGCGCGTGCCGCACGAGGTCGCGGTCGGCGCTGCGGTCCAGTGCCACGTCGCCGGCAGCCAGTGCGGCACACAGCCCGACCAGGGCCCGGCCACGCGCGCGGGGCATCCGCATCGCGTCACCGTCCTGGTGCGCCAGCACGGCCGGGGCGGGGAAGAGGTGGGTGAGTCCCGGCACGTCCGTCTCGACACGCTCGCCCCACTGCTGAACGAACCACGCGGCGTGGTCCCGGGCGCGCGCCACGCTCACCTGCTGGCCCAGCACGGCCCGGACCGCCACCTCCTCGCCGTCGACGTGTCCGGGCACCCGCAAGCCGGGCGCTGCCCGGACCAGGGGGCCCGTGACGTCGTCGTCCGCCAGCGCCTGGGCGACCGCGACGGGGTCGCAGTCGGCGTCCAGGAGCCGCCGGGTGCGCTCCACTGCGGCGCCGAGGTCACGCAGGTCGGTGAGCCGGAAGACCGCCTCTGCGAACGCCGTGGCGCCCGCGGTGGGCTCGTGGGGGACGCGGAGCTCCACGACGCCGTGGCCGTGGGGCAGGCGCAGGGTGCGGAGGTAGGCGCCGTCGCGGACGACCTCCACCCCCGGGACCGCACGCACCGCGAGAAAGCCCATGAGCGCCCTGCCGTCGTACGGCGTACGGACCCCCAGCCGCATCGGAACGCGACCCACGGCCGCTGACGTTCGCCGCCGTCCGCGCAGGTCGCTCGGCGAGGCGTCGTAGACCTCGCGCAGGGTCTGGTTGAACTGCCGGATGCTGGCGAACCCGGCGGCGTAGGCGATCTCGGTCATGGGCAGGGAGGTCGCCTCGACGAGGACGCGTGCGGTCTGGGCGCGGCGCGCGCGAGCGAGCGCCAGCGGCGATGCCCCGAGCTCGCCGACCAGCAGCCGGTTGAGGTGACGGGAGGAGTAGCCCATCCGCGAGGCGAGTCCCTCCACGCCCTCGCGGTCCACGACCCCGTCGGCGACCAGGCGCATCGCCCGCCCGGCGGCATCGGCGGCCGCGTCCCACTCGGGGCTCCCCGGCGTCGCGTCCGGCAGGCAGCGCTTGCACGCGCGGAACCCGGCTGCCTGCGCGCTCGCCGCCGTGGCGTGGAAGGTGACGTTGTCCCGGGCCGGCGTACGCGCCGGGCACGAGGGCCGGCAGTAGATGCCGGTCGTGCGGACCGCGGTGTAGAACGCCCCGTCGAAGCGGCGGTCCCGGCTCTGCACGGCGCGGTAGCACGCGTCGTGGTCGAGGTGGGTGGTCGGGGCCATGCCCCCATCCTCGCCCCGCCGGCGCCTCCTCACCAGCGGAAATCGGACACGGCAGGAACGGTCAGCGCGTCGACCGGTTGCGGCGCGCGATCTCGCCCGACAGCACCGTGGCGAACCCGCACCACGCGGCGTACGGCACCAGCGCCCGTGCCCGTCCCGGGCTGCCGGCCCGCCGGGCGAGGTCGGCGCTGCTCGCGGTCAGCGCGGCGGCCCCGAGCGTCGCGAGGGCCGGGCTGCGCAGCCGCCAGAAGAGCACGCTCCAGCCGGCGTTGAGGAGCAGGTTGGCACCCAGGGCCCGCCAGTACGCCGCCGCCTGGTCGGCCTCCCCCGCACGCTCCGCCTCGTTGACCGCTGTCGCCGAGACCAGTGCGAGGTCGGCGTACAGCGCGGTCCACACCACCGGGAAGGCC
>JAJPEO010000281.1 GCA_021166815.1 Nocardioides sp. | reverse complement strand
CCGGAGCACCACCGCGACGCGCTCGGCCGCCGGCAGGGCCAGGCACGCACGCCACAGCCGGTCGCGGTCGTCAGCGACGGTCGTGCCGGACACCGCCCCCGCGGTGCCGCGCACCTCCTCGACGGGGGTCTCCCTGCGACGTCCGTGCCACGGTCCCATCCATGCCCCACAGACGCGCGGACGCGGCGACGTGTTGCGACGAATCGTCACAGTCGCTCGGCAACCCGGCGGGCCGCGATCTGCAGCACCTCCCACGCGGTCGCGAACGGCGGGGCGTACGCCAGGTCCATCCAGGCCAGGTCGTCGACGGTCCCGCCAGCCCACAGCACGGCGGCTGCCGTGTCGACGCGCTTGCCCGCGCCCTCGCCGCCGACCACCTGGACGCCGAGCAGCCGGCGGGTGGGGCGGTCGGCCATGACCCACAGCGTCAGGGGGGCCGCCTCGGGCATGTAGCCGCTGGCGGTGGTCCCCTCGGTGACGAGCGCGACCGGGTCGAACCCGCCGGCCACCGCGTCCTCGTGGGACAGGCCAGTGCGGGCGATCTCGACGTGCTCCCCACCGGCGACGAACCGGGTGATCGAGGTGTCGAGGACCCCGGGGAACTCCAGGCCGTCCCCACGGCCGAGGCCGCCGCGGCCGAGGCTGTCGCCCAGCGCCCGGCCATGCTTGTTGGCGTGGGTGCCGAGCGGTCGGAAGACCCACGCGTCGTCGATGCGCCGCCGCACCTCGCAGCAGTCGCCCGCCGCCCAGACGCCGTCGGCGACGCGTCCGTGCCCGTCCGGGCGTAGGGCGCCGTTGGGGGCCATGTCCAGGCCGTTGCCGGCGAGGAAGTCCGTCGCGGGGCGCACCCCCACCGCCACGACGACGTGGTCGGCGGGCACGTGACCACCGTCCCAGCGCACGCCCGTGACCCGGCCGTCCTCCACGTCGAGGCCACTCACCTCGACGCCGAGCAGGACCTTGGCGCCGGCGCGCCCCATGGCGTCGGTGACGAGGCCGCAGAGGTCCGCCTCGATGAGCGAGAGGCCGCGCCCCCTCGTCAGCACGGTGACGTCGAGCCCGCGGCGCAGGGCCGCCTCGGCCACCTCGATGCCGACGTAGCCAGCGCCGACGACCACGACGCGGTCACCCGGCGCGGCCCTCTCGAAGCGGTCACGCCACATCGCCCCGTCGTCGAGCGTCTTGACCGCGCCCACACCGGCGTACGGCGTTCCGTCGGGACCCCTCGCCCAGTCGGGCAGGACCGCAGGCGCCCCGGTGGCGACGACCAGCTCGTCGTAGCCGATCTCCTCGCCGGAGCGCGTGGTGACCGTGCGGGCCGCGAGGTCGCTGGAGACCACCTCCACCCCGAGCCGCAGGTCGATGCCGGCGCGGCGGTGCTGCTCGGCGGTGCGGGCGACGAGGTCGTCACCGGAGTCGACGTCGCCGGCCATCCAGTAGGGGATGCCGCAGGCGCTGTAGGACGTGTGGTGCCCCTTGTCGAGCACCGTCACCTCGAGCTCGCGGCCGACCTCGGCCGCGGCGCGCAGCGCCTGGTGGGCGGCGGACATGCCCGCCGCGTCGGCGCCGACGACCAGCACCCGGGTCACGACGCGCGCCTGGTCTCGAGGACGCGGAAGCCCTTGGCGCTCGCGAGGCGGGTCGTGGGCCAGCCCTGCTCGCCCAGCCAGCGCTGCAGCGAGTCGGCTCCGAGGAACTTGCCGACGACGCTCACCATGCGCCCCTCCGGCGCCAGGCGCGGGAGCCAGGTGAGCAACAGCTCGTGGAGCGCCTCCTTGCCGATGCGGATGGGCGGGTTGGTCCAGATCTCGTCGAAGACCAGGTCGGTGGGCAGCTGCTCGGGCAGGCAGGCGACGAACCGGCTGTCCACTCCTGCCGCGCGCGCGTTGTCGTTGGCCAGCACGATCGCGCGCTCGTTGACGTCGACGCCGAAGACCGTCGACAGCGGCACCGCCTTGGCGATCGCGATGCCGATCACGCCGTAGCCGCACCCGAGGTCGAGGAAGCGACCCTGCACCGGCGCGTCGAGCTCGCGCAGCAGCACGGCGGTCGCGTGGTCGAGGTGCCCCCGGCTGAACACGCCGGCGCCGCTGTCGAGGGTGAGCTCGTGCCCCCAGACGTGGGCGGTGAAGGACTCCCGCTCGAAGGGCACCGACGGGTCGGCGGTGAAGTAGTGCTCAGTCATCGACAGCCTCTCGTCTGGCCCGGGCCCGCTCGGCCTGGGCTGCCAGCTCCGCGCCGGCGGGGTAACCGACCTCCTCGAGCGTGAGGCCGTGGGCGTGCACCACCGTGACCCCCTGGTCGCGGCGCCGCCCGGCCATGACCTCGGCCGGCCACTGGACCGTACGCCGTCCCTCCCCGACCGAGAGCAGGCACCCGACGAGCGCGCGCACCATGTTGTGGCAGAACGCGTCGGCCACCACGCGGCCCACGGCGACACCGCTGTCGTCGCGCGCCCAGGACAGCTCCTTCAGCGTGCGCACCGTGGTGGCGCCCTCACGCGCGCGGCAGAACGACGCGAAGTCGCGCAGGCCCAGCAGGTCGGCGGAGGCGGCGTTCATCGCGTCGACATCGAGGGGGCGGGGCCACGCGAGGACGTGGCGGCGTGCCAGCGGGTCGACGACCTCGGGCGAGTCGGCCACCCGGTAGGCGTAGCGGCGCCACACCGCGGAGAAGCGGGCATCGAAGCCGTCGGGCGCCTCGGTGGCCCGCCGGAGCCTCACGTCGGGGGGCAGGATCCCGTTGAGTCGGCGGACGAGGGCAGCGAGCGGCGGGTCCGGAGAGCGGCCGGCGGAGGCGACCAGCACCTCGGGCTCGACGTCGAGGTGGGCCACCTGGCCGCGCGCGTGGACGCCCGCGTCCGTGCGGCCCGCGACCACCACGCGCACCCGCGGCACCCGCAGGGCCGTCTCGAGCGCCGACTCGAGAGTGCCCTGGACGGTCCGCAGCGTCGGCTGGCTCGCCCAGCCGGAGAAGTCGGTCCCGTCGTAGGACAGGTCGAGTCGCAGGCGCACGGGTCGATCCTAGGAGGGCGTCGTCCAGCACGCTCGACCACGCCGGCCGCACGTGCGACGCTGAGGAGCATGACCAGCGCCGAGCAGTCGTCATCGCCCATCGCCGAGCAGCACCGCGCGTGGGCCGAGGCCTTCGGGGCCGTCGTGCGCGGCACCACCGACTGGGACGCCCCCACGCCGGTGCAGGAGTGGCAGGCCCGCGACGTCGTGCGCCACCTCGTCGAGTGGCCGGTGGGCCTGCTGCGCTCGCAGGGCTCGACGTACGGCTTCCCGGACCTGCCCTCGGTCGACGAGGACCCGGTCGGCGCCTGGGAGGCCCACGCCGCCTCGGTCCAGGCCCTGCTGGAGGACGACGCCGCCGCCGGCGAGGTCCTCCACACCCGGATGGCCGGCGACAGCCGCACCGACGAGGTCCTCGAGCGCTTCTACCTCCCCGACGTCTACATGCACACCTGGGACCTGGCCCGGGCCAGCGGGCAGGACGACAGCCTCGACGAGGGGACCAGCCGCGCGATGCACGCCGGGATGAAGGGCATCGAACCCATGCTGCGGGAGTCGGGCCAGTTCGGTCAGCAGCAACCGGTCGCCGACGACGCCACCGAGACCGAGAAGCTCATGGCGTTCCTCGGTCGTCGTCCCGACTGGCGACCGCCCGCCTGAGCTCGTCGGCGGTGGGCGGGTCGGCTCCCGGGCGGGAGACGGTGATCGCGGCCGCCGTGGCGGCTCGCTCCAGCGCCTCCCGCAGGCCCTCGCGCGGCCATGGCCGGCCGAGCGCCAGCAGGCCGTCGAGCAGCACCGCGGCGAACGTGTCGCCCGCCCCGATGGTGTCGGCGACCTCCACCGGCACGGCCGCCACCTCGAGCACGCCCTCCCGGTCGCGCCACAGCGCCCCCGCCGAGCCGCGGGTGAGGACGACCGCGCCCGCCCCGAGTCCCAGCAGCCGGTCCAGCGCCGCCTCCTGGGAGCGGTCGGGCCACAGGTCGGCCACGTCCTCGTCGGACACCTTGACGACGTCGGCGAGGCCCGCCAGTCGCTCCACGCGCTCGACGACCTCCGGCCCGCTGCCCGTCAGCGAGGTCCGCGCATTGACGTCGTACGACACCAGCGCGCGCCCGGCCGCCCCCCGGACGACCTCACGCACCACGTCGGCGCCCGGTGCCAGGACCGCGCCGAGCGAACCGACGTGCACGGCGCGCGCCCCGGCAGGGTCGACCGGGGCCGGTCGCCAGTCGAGGTCGAAGGCGTAGTCGGCGGAGCCGTCGACCCGGGTGCGAGCCGTCGCCGTCGCCGTGCGGACCAGGACCCAGGGGTCCCCGACCAGCCTGACCCCGGCGCCCGCGAGATGGGCGGCGATCGTGCGTCCGGCCGAGTCCTCGCCCAGGCACGTGGCCAGGCCGACGTCGGCGCCCAGGCGCCCCAGCGCCACCGCGGCGTTGGCGGCGCTGCCGCCGGGATGGGAGGCCACGTCACCGGAACACCCCTCGACCACGTCGAGGAGCGCCTCCCCCACCACGAGCACGTCCGCGAGCGTCATGGGACGGTCCTACCGGCCGGACTCGCGCTGGACAACCCCGTCCGCGCCACGTTCGCTCGGTACGCTGACGCCTCCCCCATCCGAAAGGCCGACGATCCATGATCTCCGTCGACCGCGCCGGTGCCCCCGCGGCCGCCATCGCCTCGATCCCCGCCCTCGTCGCCGTCGCCACCGGACGACGCCGACTGGGAGCCGCCCTGGGCGTGCTGCCCGTGGCGGTGACCACGTTCTTCCGCGACCCCGAGCGGGCGCCGGACCGCGGCCCCGTGGGCGACGACGTCGTGGTCTCCCCGGCCGACGGCAAGGTGATGTACGCCGGCCCTGGCCAGCCCGACGTCGCCCCTGCGGGCGACTGGCAGCAGGTGAGCATCTTCCTGTCCCTGTTCGACGTCCACATCAACCGCGCCCCCTACGGCGGTCGCATCACCGACGTCACCTACCAGCCGGGGAAGTGGCTCGCCGCCTACAAGCACGAGAGCGCCTACCTCAACGAGCGCTCCGACATCACCGTCGAGCGCGAGGTGGGCGGTGAGACCCGTCGGGTGGTCTACCGCCAGATCGTCGGCCTGATGGCGCGCCGCGTCGTCACCCGGGTCAAGCCCGGTGACGTCACGGTCACCGGCCAGCGCATCGGCGTGATGAAGTTCGGCTCCCGCATGGACGTGTTCGTGCCGCCGTCGGTCACGCTGACCGTCGAGGCCGGCGCCCGGGTCGTGGCCGGCGAGAGCGTCCTCGGCCGATGGACGTGACCGACACAGAGCCGCGCAGGCGGCTCCGCGGGCGCCGCCCGCGACGCAACCGCTTCCGGCTGGTCTCCCCCACCGGTGCCTCCGTCGTCAGCCTGCGCCAGGTGGGGCCGCGCGAGCGGCTGCGCGTGGTGTCTCCCAGCCTGTTCACGGTGCTCAACCTGTTCTGCGGGTTCTCCGCGGTGCTGCTGGCCTTCCAGGGCGACCACGTCTGGGCGGCAGCCCTGCTCGCGGCCTCCGTCGCGCTCGACATGTGCGACGGGGCGCTGGCACGCCTCGTGGGCGCCACGACCCCGTTCGGCGTCCAGCTGGACTCCATGGCCGACCTGATCTCCTTCGGGCTCGCCCCGGCGGTCCTGGTCTACACGTGGATGCTCAGCGACTGGCCCACCCTGGCGTGGGCGCTGGCGTTCCTGTGGCTGGCCTGCGCCGCCTTCCGGCTCGCCCGCTTCAACGTCACCGTCGACTCCCTCGCGGACAAGCGCTACTTCATCGGCCTGCCCAGCCCCGGCGCCGCCGGGGTGCCCGTGGCCACGATCTTCGCCCTCGAGACGGCCAACATCGGGCCCGACATGGTGCTGCCCGTCGCGCTGAGCGTCCTGCCTGCCCTGCTCATGGCCTCCAACGTGCGCTTCCGCTCCTTCCGGAGCCTGCTGAGCCCCCAGGGACCCCGCCTGCCCCTGCTGCTCGCCCTGGGCGGCATCGCAGCCGGGCTGGCGGTGGCCCCGGGCGCCACCGGCCTGGTCGTCGCGTACGGCTACGTCCTCACCGCTCCCCTCGGCTGGCTCACCGCCCCGCTGCGCAAGGCCCTCCTGGGCCCGGACTCGGTCGCGCCCCCGCGCACGCGCATGCCCTCGGTGTTCCTGCCGGCGCTGGTCGGCGTCGACGACCCCGAGGCCACGCCCGCCGACGCCTGAGGCCACCAGACGCGAAATGCCACGGGCCCGCTCCCCCTGGGGGAAGCGGGCCCGTGGTGCGACTCGGGGTCAGCTCACTTGGCGTCGTCCTCGGCCGGCTCGGCGTCGGCCGCCTCGGCGGTCTCCTCAGCCTCGGGGGCGTCCTCGACGGTCTCCTCGGCCTGGGTCTCCTCGACCTCGACCTCGGCCTCGGGAGCCTCGTCCTCGACCGGAGCCGGGGCAGCAGCCTCGGTCTTCTTGGTCGACGGGGCCTTGGGGCTGTACGCCTCGGTGACCAGCTCGATCACGGCCATCGGCGCGTTGTCACCCTTGCGGGGGCCGATCTTGGTGATGCGGGTGTAGCCACCGGGCCGCTCGGCCATCATCGGCGCGATCTCGGTGAAGAGCGTGTGCACGACCGACTTGTCGCGGATGGTCTTGAGGACCTCGCGTCGGTTGTGCAGGTCGCCCTTCTTGGCCTTGGTGATGAGCTTCTCCGCCACCGGGCGCAGCGTGCGGGCACGCGTCTCGGTGGTGGTGATCCGACCGTGCTCGAACAGGGCCGTGGCCAGGTTCGACAGGATCAGGCGCTGGTGGGCAGGGCTGCCGCCGAGGCGGGGGCCCTTCTTCGGGGTGGGCATGAGTTGCCTGCTTTCTCTCGGGCCGTGTCAGGTACCCGGGTAGACGACCGGCTGGGTGCCGGTCGGTTTCATCGGTGGTTGAGGTGCGAGCGGAGCGAGCCTCGCAGTCTCAGTACTGCTCGTCCTCGACGTACGACGCGTCGTCGTCGTCGCTGTAGGCCGCCAGGGCCGCGTGCGGGTCGAAGCCCGGCGCGCTGTCCTTGAGCGAGAGACCCATCTCGACGAGCTTGGCCTTGACCTCGTCGATCGACTTCGCGCCGAAGTTGCGGATGTCGAGGAGGTCCTGCTCCGAACGACCGATGAGCTCACCCACGGTGTGGATGCCCTCA
>JAJPEO010000265.1 GCA_021166815.1 Nocardioides sp. | reverse complement strand
GGTGACGCGCTGGCCGTCGAGGGCCGCCTCGCTCACGGCCAGCTCGCGGACCAGGTCGAGCCGGAACCGCCGGGCGTCGCGAGTGGCGCGGAAGGTGATGGTGGCGACGCCCGAGAAGCGCCGGAGACCGGGGTCCCAGGTGAGGTCGAGGTCGTAGTGGAGCGCGTCGACACCCGGGTCGCCGACGGCGGGGTAGAGGCTGTCCCTGAGCGGCCGGGAGACGGCCAGGTCGAGGTCGGGCTCGGCGGCCGCGCTGGTCGGGACGGCGGTGGGCGCCGCCTCGGGGCTCGCGAGCGGCGCGGTGTCGTTCTCGGTGGAGCAGCCGGCGAGCAGCGCGACCAGGGCCAGCGCGACCAGCGGCCGGGCGCAGGGCGCGAGCCGGCTCACGCATCACCGCGCAGCAGTGGGCGGGCCAGCTTGCGGCCGTGGTGGATCTGGGCCTTGATCGTGCCGAGGGGGGCGCCGACCAGTGCGGCGATCTCGTCGTAGGGCAGGCCGTACACGTCGCGCAGCAGCAGCGGCTCGACGAGCTGGGGGTGCTCGCGCTCGAGGACCTCCATCGCCTCGAGCAGGTCGAGGTGGGTGCCGGCGATGACGCTCGTGGTGCGCGGGTCCGGGCGGTCGTGGGCGTGGTCCACGGTGTCGACGGGCGTCGCGAGGTTCTTGAGGCGGCGGTAGGTCGAGCGGGCGCTGTTGACCGCGACCACGTGCAACCACGTGGTGAACCGTCCGCGGCCTCCCCAGCTGCCGATCTTGGTGGCCACGTTGATGAGCGCCTCCTGGCACGCGTCCTCCGCGTCGCCGTTGAACGGCAGCACGCCACGGCAGATGTGCAGCACCCGCGGCCGGAGCGCCCGGAGCAGGTCCTCGAGCGCCTCCCGGTCGCCGTCGTGGGCGCGTCTGGCCAGCTCGTCGACGTCATCCGGCGTCAAAGCCGGCCCGTGGTCCCCCGAAGTCACCATTCCTGCACGATAATGCCCGCGTGGTCGCCCCTTCTCGTCTCGGTCGTTACCCGGTGCGTCGCCGCATCGGGGCGGGTGCCTTCGCGACCGTCTGGCTCGCCTACGACGAACACCTCGACTCGCCAGTGGCGATCAAGGTGCTCGCCGACAACTGGACCGAGGACTTCCACGTCCGGCGGCGCTTCGTCGAGGAGGGGCGCTTCCTGCGCAAGGTCGAGTCCCCCCACGTGGTGACGGTCTACGACGCCGGCGAGCTCGACGACGGCCGCCCCTACCTCGTCATGTCGTACGCCGACCAGGGCACCCTCGCCGACCGCCTCGAGCTCGCGCCGCTCTCGCCGTCGCAGGCGCTGCACGTCATCGGCCAGGTGGCGCACGGCCTCGCCGCGCTGCACGACCGCGACGTGCTGCACCGCGACGTCAAGCCCGCCAACGTGCTGTTCCGCACCGTCGACCACGGCCGCTCCACGCAGGTGATCGCGATGCTCGGCGACCTGGGGCTGGGCAAGGCGATGGACATGTCGTCGCGGCTGACGATGATCGGCGGCACGCCCAGCTACGTCGCCCCCGAGCAGGCGCGGGGCGAGCGGCTGGACGCGCGTGCCGACCAGTACTCCCTCGCGGCGCTCTCCTACCACCTGCTCGCCGGCCGTGCGCCCTACGACCACCAGACCCTCAGCGCCGCGGCCGACCCGCGGCCCCCGGCGCCGATGGGCGATCGCTGTCCCCCCGAGGTGGAGGCAGTGGTCCGGCGCGGGCTGAGCCCCGACCGCGACGGCCGCTTTCCCGACGTCGAGTCGTTCGTGGCCGCGCTCACCGAGGCGATGGGCGAGTGCGTCGGCGTGGCGCCCGAGGCGTGGATCCCCGTCGACCCCGAGCTGACCCAGGCGGCTCCTCGGCCGGAGCACACCGCCCCGGTGGAAGCGCTGCCACCCGTGCCGTCCCTCCCGCCGTCGCGTCCCGTACGCCGTTCCCGGCGGGTCCTCGCCGGTGTCCTCGCGGTGGCGGCGGGTGTCGCGGCGGGGTGGGCGGTCGAGCGCGTGTCCTCCACCGAGCGGACCCTCACCGACAGCACGGGCACGATCTCGGTGACCGTGCCGGAGGCGTGGACCGCGTCGGTCGAGCCCGACGAGTGGACCCCGCGCGACTCCGAGGTGACGTTCCCGTCGTTGGCGGCGGGGGCGGCCGAGGGCTGGGGCGCGAAGGACTCGGCCGACCCCGGCGTGTTCGTCGCGCTGCTCGCGGGCGCCAGGCTGCCCGAGGAGGTGCCCCAGCACCCGGAGTGCCGGACGTCGCGGCCGCCGGTGGAGGACCTCCAGGACGGTGACGCCTCCGTGACCGTGGTGTTCAGCGACTGCCCGGGGTCGGACGTGCGGGTCGAGCGGGTCGTGCGGGCGACGTCCAACCAGCTGATGTGGGTGCAGGTGCGCAGCGACTCCCAGGCCGAGGCCAACCGCGTGCTGGACTCGGTCGCCCTGCACGGGATGTGAGCCGGACTAGCGGCGGCGCATCCCCCGGGCCACCGCGTCGATGAGGGCCTCCATCCCCGGCAGGTCGGCCTCGCGGCCGTTGACCGAGATCTCGACCTCGGCGATGCCCGACCCGGTGAGGTCCATCCAGCGCAGCAGGCCGTGGCGCAGCCGGTCGTCGGTGACGTAGGTGAAGTGGAGGGAGTCGGCGGTGCGCGAGACGACCTCGAGGTGGTCCTCGGCCTCCGTGAGGTCGTTGACGCGGTCGGCGAGCGTGGCGGCGATGCTCGCGCGCAGGGCGTCGGTCTGCTCCACGCGCAGGCCGTAGGTGTAGCCGGGGTTGTCCGGCGGGTACCACTTCGTCTCGGCCGAGGAGCTGCGCGTCATGTCCCAGCCCTTCGGGACCGGGAAGACCAGCGCGAACGCGTCCGAGCCGACCGAGCCCCGGGCCATCGCGATGCCGGGCTGCAGGACGGGGTAGTCGGTGTCGGGCACGAGCACCGGCGGCGGGTCCGCAGGGTAGTCCGGAGCGCTCGCGTGGGCGGGGACGGGCGCACCCGACGCGGTGGGCTGCTCGCCCGCCAGCGCAGATGCGGCGTATCCGCCGATGGCGCCGAGCACCACCAGCAGCGCGAGCACCGAGAACCCCCGTCTGGTCATGGGACCAACCTATCGAGGCGTCGCCTAGCGTTGCCCCATGCTCCTCCGCAACGCCCGCCTCGTGGGCCTCACCACCTCCGTGACCACCCCTGTCGACGTGCTGGTCGAGGGCGGCCGCGTGAGGGCGGTGGGCCCGGGGCTCACGGCCGGCGGCGAGGCGCCGTACGACGCTGACGGGCGATGGCTGATGCCGGGGCTGTGGGACCAGCACGTGCACCTCGGCCAGTGGGCCCTGACGTCGGCGCGCCTGGACCTCGCGGGGGCGCGGTCGGCCGCCGAGGCGGTGTCACGGGTGCGCGAGCGCCTGGCGGAGCGGCCCGACCAGCCGGTGATCGGCTGGGGCCACCGCCCCACCGCCTGGGACGACAACCCGGTCGTGTCGCACCTCGACGCCATCGAGACCGACCAGCCGGTCATCCTCATCGCCGGCGACGGGCACCACGGCTGGCTCAACACGATCGCGCTCAAGGCGCTGGCGCTGCCGACCCGGGAGGGCGTGGTCAGCGAGGGGGAGTGGTTCCAGGCCTACGGCCGGCTCGCGACCGTCTGGGGCGACGACGGCACGGGCCCCGACGCCTACCGCCGCGCCATGGAGACAGCCGCCGCGCAGGGCGTGGTGGGCCTGGTGGACTTCGAGTTCAGCGGTGGCGTCGACGACTGGGTCCACCGCTGGCAGGCGGGCGCCGACGTGGTCCGCGTGCGGATGGCGACGTACGCCGCCGGCCTGGACGACGTCCTCGACCGGGGCCTGCGCACCGGTGACCCGCTGGCCGGCGACGACCGGCTCACCATGGGCCCGCTCAAGGTCATCAGCGACGGCTCCCTCAACACCCGCACGGCGTGGTGCTGCGAGCCTTACGCCGAGAAGGCGGTGCTCGGCTTCCCGCACGGCCAGCCCAACCAGACCCCCGAGGAGCTGCGCGCCCTGCTGCGCCGCGGCGTCGCCGGCGGCCTCGACGTGGCGGTCCACGCGATCGGTGACCGCGCCGTCACCGAGGCCCTTGACGCGATCGCCGACACCGGGGCCCGCGGCAGCGTCGAGCACGTGCAGCTGACCACGCAGGAGGACGTACGCCGCCTCGCCGACCTCGGTGTCAGGGCGTCGGTGCAGCCCGCCCACCTCGTCGACGACCGCGACGTCACCGACCGCCTGTGGCCGGGCCGTGGTGAGCGGTGCTTCGCGCTGCGGTGGATGGTCGACGCCGGGGTCGACATCGCGCTCGGCTCGGACGCCCCGGTCTCGCCGCTCGACCCGTGGCTCGCGGTCGCCGCCGCCGTGCACCGCTCCGGCGACGAGCGCGAGGCGTGGCACCCCGAGCAGTCGATCACCGCCCGGGAGGCGCTGGCCGCGTCCACCGACGGCTGGGGCACGATCGCGCCCGGCCACCCCGGAGACCTGGTCCTGCTCGACGCCGACCCGCTCTCCGGTGACTCCGACGCCGCCCACGCGGCGCGCCTGCGCGGCTTCGCCGAGCATGTCGTGGCCACGTGGGTGGGCGGGCGGCAGGTGTCCGGGCCCGGGTGAAGTTCCACCCGGCTGCGTCGAGATCAGGCCAGCGCCAGGGTCGCGTCGAGCACGAAGTCCGGGTCGTCGAGGAGGTCGCCGTACGCCTCCCTGAGCTGCGAGACGCGGTAGCGCACGGTCTGCGGGTGCACGAACAGCGCCTCAGCGACGGCCTCGCGACGGCCATGGTGCAGGAGCCAGGCGCGCAGGGTCTCGGTGAGCTTCTCCGCCGAGGAGGGGCGAAGGTCGGCGAGCGGGGCCAGGACGCGGGCGCGCAGGGCCGCCCGGGCCGCGGGGTCGGAGGCGAGCACCAGGGCGGCGAGGTGCTCGTCGGAGTCCACGAGGCCGTCGAGGCCCAGCGCCTGGCAGCGCAGGGCGCGGTCGAACGAGGCCGCGACCTCCAGCCAGGTCACTGCCGGTCCCACGACGGCGTCGGTGCCGCGCAGGTGCTGCAGCAGCGCGCTGCGCGAGGACGCGGAGCCGGTGGTGGGGACGAGCAGCAGCCCGGTGCCGGGCGGCAGGGCGGCGACGTCCTCGGTGTGGTGGAGCGTCGCCGGGTCGACGGCGGAGAGCGCCGACGCGATCTGCGACTCCGGCAGCAGCACGGCCGTGAGCGCCCCCGGGGGAGCCCAGCCGGCCCGCTCGGCCGCGGCGACGACCGCCTCGGGCTCCGCCCTGCTCAGCAGGGCGCGGACGAGCCGGACCAGGTTGCGCTGGCGCAGCTGGCCGGTGCTGTGGAGCTCGTCAGAGTGGCCGCTGACCGACGCTGCGGACAGTGCGTCGATGTAGGCGAACACGAGCTCGGCGAAGCGCGACATCTGCACCGAGCCGACCCCGTGCTTGACCACCTCGCGCGACATGTCGCGCCACGACACGCGCGCGCCGATGCGGTAGGCCGCGAGGAGCGCCTCCATGGTGCGGCCGCTGCGGGCCTCGCCGCGCCCCAGCTGGTACGCCGCCTCGATCGCCGCCGGCTGCGGAGCGCTGGCGTCGCTGCGCCCGGCGAGGCTGAGGAAGCCCCCGAGCGCCAGCTGTACGGCCCGGTTGATGGTGTCGCCCATCGGCCCCGAGAGGGCGTTGGCGTAGGACGGGACCCCGTCGATGATCGCTGCCACGGCGGCGTCGGCGACCGTCGGGACCACCTCGCGCAGCCGCTCCGCGATCTCGGGTGGCAGGACGTTCGACGGTTGCTCTTGCGTGACACGACGCACATCAGGGGTCGGCATGGGCCCTCCGAACGATGGAACTGTCCTTGACGAACAAAAAGACTAGCCGGGATTCACGTGCCACGGGCAGGAACCACCGACCGGATTCGGGCAGATTGGGAAGCATGACCGCGACCCTCGAACCTCCCGTGCGGGGCAGTCGACTGCGCGACCGTGCGATCCGGGTCGCCGAGGCCGCGACGACGCCGCTCCTGCCGGCCGACTACCTCGACCTCTTCGCCCCCCTGCGCTCCGGTGCCGACCTGCGTGGTCGCATCGTCGAGATCCACCCCGAGACCCGCGAC
This sequence comes from Nocardioides sp., assembly GCA_021166815.1. Taxonomy (GTDB): domain Bacteria; phylum Actinomycetota; class Actinomycetes; order Propionibacteriales; family Nocardioidaceae; genus Nocardioides. Next base: position 5,760 of record JAJPEO010000265.1, on the reverse strand, counting down.
GCGGCCACCATCCTGATCCGTCCGGGCGCCGACTGGGCCGGCCACGTGCCGGGCCAGTTCCTGCGCATCGGCATCGACGTCGACGGCGTGCGCCAGTGGCGCGCTTACTCCCTGACGCACGGCCCGCGCCGTGACGGCCTCATCTCGATCACCGTCAAGGCCGTGCCCGACGGTGTGGTGAGCAACCACCTCGTCCACCACGCCCGCCCCGGCACCCTGGTCCACCTCGAGCAGGCGCAGGGCGAGTTCGTCCTGCAGGGCGACGCCGACCGACTGCTCTTCGTGACTGCCGGCTCCGGCATCACGCCGGTCATCGGCATGCTGCGCAACCTGTTCCCCTCCACCGACGAGGGCGTGCTCCGCCTCGAGCGCAGCGCCGGCCTCGACGTCGTCGTGGTCCACGTCGCGCCCAGCCGCCCCGACTCGATCTTCATCCGCGACCTCGAGGCGCTCGCCGCTGCGGGCGCCATCCGGCTGATCGCCCGCTACGACGACGAGCACGGCGTGCTCGACGTCGACGACCTGGCGAGCATCGTCCCCGACCTCGCGGGGCGCCGTACGCTCGCCTGCGGCCCGGCCGGCCTCCTCGACGCGCTGGCCGCGCACCACGAGCGGGCGGGCCTGGACCTCGTGGTGGAGCAGTTCCGCACCACCCGGGTCGAGGCGGGCGAGGGTGGCACGGTCACCTTCGCCGACGGGCGCACCCTCGAGGCCGACGGCGCCTCCCCGATCCTCGACGTCGCCGAGGAGGGCGGCGTCCTCATGCCCAGCGGGTGCCGGATGGGCATCTGCATGGGCTGCGTGATCCCGATGACCGACGGAGCCGTGCGCGACCTGCGCAACGGCGAGGTCACCACCGCCATCCCCGGCGAGACCGGCGCGGTCAAGGTGCAGACCTGCATCAACGCCGCAGCCGGCCCGTGCACCTTCGACCACTGATCGAGATCCAGCACAGCGACCACTGATCTCACCCGCATCCCACAAGGAGCTGACGTGACCACCATCCAGACTCGGGCCAAGACCGGTCAGGACAACCCCATCGCCCACCTCTCCGAGGCCGACATCGAGGCCATCGGAGCCGAGCTCGACCGCATCCGGCAGAGCGTGCTCGACACCCGCGGCGAGGCGGACGCGGCGTACATCCGCCGGGTGATCGCCACCCAGCGCTACCTCGAGCTCGGCAGCCGGGCGGTGCTGCTCGGCAGCGCCCTCCCGCCGCTGTGGGTGCTCGGCACGCTCGGCCTCGGCGTGTCCAAGATCCTCGAGAACATGGAGATCGGCCACAACATCCTGCACGGTCAGTGGGACTGGATGCGCGACCCCAAGATCCACTCCACGACGTGGGAGTGGGACAACGCCACCCCGGCCGCGCAGTGGAAGCACAGCCACAACGAGCTGCACCACACCTACACCAACGTCCTCGGCAAGGACAACGACCTCGGCTACGGCATCATGCGCGTCGACGAGGAGCAGCCCTGGCACCCGTTCTTCCTGGCCCAGCCGCTGTGGAACTTCGTCAACGCCTGCTTCTTCGAGTACGGCATCGCCGCCTACGACCTCGAGCTGGGCAAGAACCTCAAGACGCCCAAGGACAAGCGCAGCGCGGAGTTCAAGGCCAACGCCCGCAAGGTGGTCGCCAAGATCCGCCGGCAGGCGACCAAGGACTACGCCGTCCACCCGCTCGTCGCCCTGCCGTTCGGCGCGTTCCTGCCGACCCTGGCCGCGAACTTCACCGCCAACGTGATCCGCAACGTGTGGAGCCACTCGGTCATCATGTGCGGCCACTTCCCCGAGGGCGTCGAGACCTTCGAGAAGGCGAGCATCGAGGGGGAGACCCGCGGTGAGTGGTACCTCCGCCAGATGCTCGGCTCGGCCAACATCTCCGGCTCCAAGGCCATGCACATCCTGACCGGCAACCTGTCCCACCAGATCGAGCACCACCTCTTCCCGGACCTGCCGTCCAACCGCTACGCCGAGGTGGCGCCGCAGGTGAAGGCCCTGTTCGCGAAGTACGACCTCAACTACCACGACGCCTCGCTGCCCAAGCAGGTCTACAGCGCCTGGCACAAGGTCGTGCGCCTGTCCCTGCCCAACGGCTGGCTCGCCACGACGACGGCGAAGAACCTGCCCCAGCAGCTGGGCCTGCTCCACAAGATGATGACCGGCAGCCGGCGCGAGCGCCGCCTGATCGAGAAGCGCCTGGCGAGGGCTGCCAGCCTGCTCGAGGCGAAGGCCCGCAGCACGGACGCCGCTCCCGAAGCAGCCTGAGAGCAGGGCCACACCACTGGTCTGGACAGCACCTCGCAGGTATCCACAAGGGATCGACAAGTTGGACCGTCCGACCCGGATGCGCGTCTAGCGTGGAGGCATGACCAGGGCACGCAACACCGAAACCTTCGACCTCGCGCCGCGACTGCGCCAGATCGACGACTACGCCCACCAGCTCGAGGCCCTCTGCGAGGAGTACGTCACCCAGCAGGAGCCCAGCGACGAGGCCCCGCAGGTCCGTCGCATGCCGATTCCGCAGCCTCGTCGTGCTCGTGCCTACCTGTGGCACGGCAACGTGCACGGCTTCACCGAGATCACGCTCACCGCGCCTCGGCGGAACAAGGCCACGACCGCCTGAGGGTGCTGCGCGGGCGCTACCGGTCGTCGGCGTTCTGCACGATCGCCGTGGTGACCCACCACGACAGGGCGTAGGACGCCGCGGCCGCCACCGGGATGGCGATCACCATCCACCAGTCGTAGAGCGCGTCCATCAGCAGGAGCATCACGAGCACCGCGGTCAGGCCCACCGCCAGGAAGCTGGTCAGGCCCGCGTCCGGTACGTCGAAGCGGTGCAGGACCACCCCGCCGAGCCACGCGAGCAGGACCGTCACGGCCGCGAGGATCACGAGCCCCGGGCCGCCCCCGCACGACGAGGTGCCCCGTACGGCGCCGCAGCCGGTGATCGCGAGGTAGTTGAGCACCACCGCGAGCAGGCCGACGACCGCTCCGGTGACCACCGCGACCACCAGCCCGGAGCGCGGCCCGTGCTTCCGCTCGGACCGTGTCTCGGGTGGTGGCTCGGGCATCCGCTCGGACTGCGGCTCGGGCGCGACCTCGGCCTCCTCGGGGCGACGACGCCGCCGCAACGACAGCGAGGGCATCTCCAGGGACGGGCTGTCCTGGTCCGAGGTCTCCTTGTCACCCATGGGGGCAGTGTGCCACGGCGTCGCGACATGGCCGAGACCCGAAATGCGCGACACCCGGACGCCGTGCGGCGGTCCGGGTGCCACATTTTTTGTCGGGCTGACAGGATTTGAACCTGCGGCCTCCTCGTCCCGAACGAGGCGCGCTACCAAACTGCGCCACAGCCCGATGCCCACCGCGAGTGTCGAGACACGCTGCGCTGAGCAACCTGCGCGAGCATACCGGAGCGGGCAGGGGCCGCAGAAATCGCCTCGGCAGGTGGGCAGCGACCGGGGCTCGTGCAGGATCGGTCGCCGGTCAGGCGGGCTTCGGGACCAGGGTCAGCAGGGTCGCCTCGGGACGGCACGCGACGCGCAGGCGCACGTAGGGGTTGGTGCCGAGGCCGGCCGAGACGTGCAGCCACGCCGAGCCGGGGTCGCCGGGCGCGGAGTCGGCCGGGTGGCGGTGCAGGCCCTTGGCGCGAGCGGGCTCGATGTCGCAGTTGGTGGTCAGCGTGCGGCCACGCCCGTCCAGGGTGGGTAGGCACACCTGCCCGCCGTGGGTGTGCCCGGCGATGATCGCGTCGTAGCCGTCGCGGGCGAACTGGTCGAGCACCCGGAGGTACGGCGCGTGCGTCACGGCGAGGCGGACGTCGGCCTCGGTGTCCGCGGGGCCGGCGACCCGAGCGAGGTCGTCGTACTCCAGGTGCGGGTCGTCCACGCCCGCGAAGGCCAGGTGGACTCCGCGCACCGTCAGGGAGCCGAAGCCGTTGGTCAGGTCGAGCCAGCCGGACTCGTTGAAGCGCTGCTTGAGCTCGGGCCAGGGCAGCTGGCCCTGGCCGGTGTGGCGCGTCCCGTCGTCGGGCAGGAGGTAGAGCAACGGGTTGCGCATGGTGGGCACCCAGTAGTCGTTGGACCCCAAGACGTAGACCCCCGGCACGTCGAGCAACGGCTCCAGGGCCTCGGTGACCACGGGCACGGCGCGCATGCCGGCGAGGTTGTCGCCGGTGTTGATGACCAGGTCGGGCTCCAGCGCGCCGAGGCCGCGCAGCCACTCGGCCTTCTTGCGCTGGTCCGGCGCCATGTGGATGTCGCTGAGGTGGAGCACGCGCAGCGGGTCGGCGCCCGCGGGCAACAACGGCACGGTGACGTGGCGCAACGTGTAGGCGCGGGCCTCCCAGGCGGCGTACGTCGTCAGTGCCGCGCCGGCCAGGGCGCCGGCGCCGAGGGTGCGACGGACAACGGGGAGGAGAGCCACCCCGCAAGGCTGCCACAATGGGTCACATGAGTGCTCTCAAGGACCGTCTCCGCGCCGACCTCACCACCGCCATGAAGGCCCGCGACGAGCTGCGCTCCTCGACGTTGCGCATGGTGCTCACCGCCATCACCAACGCGGAGGTCGCCGGCAAGGAGCACCGCGAGCTCACCGACGACGACATCATCGGCGTGCTCTCCTCCGAGGCCAAGCGGCGCCGCGAGGCGGCCGTCGCGTTCGAGGAGGGCGGGCGCGCCGAGATGGCCGCCAAGGAGGCGGCCGAGGGCGAGGTCATCGCCGAGTACCTCCCCGCCCAGCTCTCCGAGGCCGAGATCGCCGACCTGGTGCGTGCCGCGATCGAGCAGACCGGCGCGGCCGGCGAGGGCATGCGGGCCATGGGCAAGGTGATGGGCGTCGTCTCGCCCCAGGTCAAGGGTCGCGCCGACGGAGGCGTCGTCGCCGCCGAGGTCAAGCGCCAGCTGGCCTGATCAGCCCGGCCGGCTCAGGCCACCAGCCCGGTCAGCGGCGTCCCTTGCCCTTGCCGGGCTTGTTCTTGCCGCCACCGTCCTTGTTCTTCTTGGGCGGCGGCGGGACGTAGCCGGTGGAGGTGTAGATCACCACGGTGTCACCGCTGCTCAGCGCGCTGCCGCCCTCGGGGGAGCTGTAGGCCACGAGCCCCTCGGCGACGCTGGAGTTCACCGGCCCGCCCTCGGAGACCAGGAAGCCGGCCTCCTCGAGGACCTTCGTGGCCTGCTTGACGCTCATCCCCGACACCGACGGCACGGTGGTGAGCACGCCGGCGATCTCGTCGCCCGACGGCTTGCGGAAGTCCTCGTACGGCAGCTTCGACGAGATCGCGGCCATCGTGTCACCCCAGATGGGGCCTGCGACGGTCGAGCCGAAGGCGCTGCTGACGTAGCTGCCGCCGATCGACTGGCCGTTGAGGGTGAGCCAGTGGCCCTGGGAGTTGGCGCCGGCGACCATCGCGGCGGCGGCGATCTTGGGGGTGTAGCCCACGAACCACACCGACATGTTCTGGTTGTTGGTACCGGTCTTGCCCGCGGAGGGCTTGTCGATCGCGATGTTCTGGCCGAACCCGCCGGGCTCCATCACGCCGCGCAGGACGTCGTTGACCGCGTCGGCCGTCGCGCCGGGCATGACCTGCTCGCACTGCTGGGGGTACTCCTTGAGCGGAGCGCCCTGGGCGTCGAGGATCTTGGTGACCGGCTGGGAGTCGCAGTGGAAGCCGCGGGCAGCGAAGGTGGCGTACGCCTCGGCCATCTCCAGCGGGCTCGAGTCGTCGACGCCGAGCACGAAGGAGGGCACCCGGGTGCT
>JAJPEO010000168.1 GCA_021166815.1 Nocardioides sp. | reverse complement strand
CCGGCGTCACGGTGGCAGTGAGCGGACACACACCATCGACACAGAGCATGGTCTGGTGAGCATTGTTACCGAGGGGTAACCTTGCTGCGTCCTGCCCGCACCAACCGGGCTCGTCATCACTCAGGAGAAGCCTGTGCCCCGTCAGCAGCGAGAGGTCGTCTTCGTCGACGGCGTGCGCACCCCGTTCGGCAAGGCCAAGGGCCAGTACGCCGAGACGCGCGCCGACGACCTCGTCATCAAGTGCATCCGCGAGCTCATGCGCCGCAACCCGTCCCTCCCGCCCGAGCGGGTCGACGAGGTCGCCGTCGCCGCCACGACCCAGATCGGGGACCAGGGGCTGACCATCGGCCGTACGGCTGCCCTGCTGGCCGGCCTGCCGAACTCCGTGCCCGGCTACGCCATCGACCGCATGTGCGCCGGTGCGATGACCGCGGTCACCACGACCGCGTCCGGCATCGCCTTCGGCGCCTACGACGTCGCCATCGCCGGTGGGGTCGAGCACATGGGCCGCCACCCGATGGGCGAGGGCGTGGACCCCAACCCGCGCATCATCTCCGAGCGGATCGTCGACCCCGACGCGCTCGTGATGGGCAAGACCGCGGAGAACCTCCACGACCGCTACCCGACGATCACCAAGGAGCGCGTGGACGCCTACGCCGTCCGCAGCCAGCAGAAGACCAAGGCGGCGTACGACGCCGGCAAGATCCAGCCGGACCTGGTGCCTGTCGCGACCCGCTCGGCCGACGCCGGGTGGGGCCTGGCCACCCTCGACGAGCCGATGCGCCCCGAGACCACCATGGAGTCGCTCGCCGCGCTGAAGACCCCGTTCCGCTCGCACGGCAAGGTGACCGCCGGCAACGCGGCGGGCATCAACGACGGCGCCACCGCGGCGCTGCTCGCCGACGAGGAGACGGCCAAGGAGCTCGGCCTGCCGATCAAGATGCGGCTCGTGTCCTACTCGTTCGTGGGCGTCGAGCCCGAGGTCATGGGCGCCGGTCCCATCCCCTCCACCGAGAAGGCCCTCAAGCAGGCGGGCCTGACCATCGACGACATCGACGCGTTCGAGGTCAACGAGGCGTTCGCCGTGCAGGTGCTGGCCTTCCTCGAGCACTACGGCATCGCCGACGACGACGAGCGCGTGAACCCTTACGGCGGCGCGATCGCCATGGGCCACCCGCTGGCCTCCTCCGGCGTGCGCCTCATGACCCAGCTGGCGCGCCAGTTCGAGGAGCGTCCTGAGGTCCGCTACGGCCTCACCACCATGTGCATCGGCATCGGCATGGGCGGCACCGTGATCTGGGAGAACCCCCACTGGACCGGCGCTGCTGACAACGAGGGAGACAACTGAGCATGAGTGACATCACCCACCTCCTCGAGCGTGCCGAGGGCATCCGCTCCGACGCCGAGCGCGTGACCAAGGCGCTGCTGCGCAAGGTCACCCTCCCTGGCGCCACGTTCGGCCTCATCACCCTGGACAACGGCGAGGACCACACCAAGCCCAACACGTTCGGCCCAGGCTCCCTGCTGGAGCTCAACGCAGCCATCGACGCCGCGCTGGCCGACGACACCATCGACGCGATCGCCGTCACGGGCAAGCCGTTCATCCTGGCTGCCGGTGCCGACCTCACCTCGATCCAGGGCGGTGGCCCCGACGCGGTCCGTACGGTCGCCGAGCTCGGCCACGCCGTGTTCCGCAAGCTGGGCGAGCCCGGCAACAAGCCGTCGTTCGGCTTCATCAACGGTCTCGCGCTGGGCGGCGGCCTCGAGGTCGCGCTGCACTGCACCTACCGCACGGTCATGGACTCCGCTCCGGCCCTGGGCCTGCCCGAGGTCATGCTCGGCCTGGTCCCCGGCTGGGGCGGCGCCTACCTCGTGCCCAACCTCGTCGGTGCCGACAAGGCCGTCACGCTGATCCTCGAGAACCCCCTCAACCAGGGCAAGACCCTCGGTGGCAAGGCGGCCTTCGAGCTCGGCCTGGCCGACGCCATGTTCTCCGGTGTCGACTTCCTCGAGCAGTCGCTGCTGTGGGCGGCGGCCGTGCTCCGCGGTGAGATCACCGTCGAGCGACCCGCGGTCGACAAGGGCGAGGCCTGGGACGCGGCGATCAAGCGTGCCGAGGGCATCGTTGCCGCCAAGACCGGCGGCGCGTCCCCGGCCGCGAAGAAGGCCGTCGAGCTCATTGCGGCCGCGAAGGACTCCGACCGCGACGCCGGGTTCGCCGCGGAGGACGACGCCCTCGAGGCGATGTCCAGGACCCCGGAGCTGCTCGCCTCGCTCTACGCCTTCGACCTGGTGCAGAAGCGCGCCAAGCGGCCTGCCGGCGCGCCCGACAAGTCGCTCGCCCGCCCGGTCACCAAGGTCGGCATCGTCGGTGCCGGCCTCATGGCCAGCCAGCTCGCGCTGCTGTTCATCCGCCGCCTCGAGGTGCCGGTGGTCCTCACCGACCTCGACCAGGAGCGGGCCGACAAGGGCGTGGCCTACGTCCACGGCGAGATCGACAAGCTGCTCGCCAAGGGCCGCATCAGCCAGGACAAGGCCAACCGCCACAAGGCGCTGGTCACCGGCGCTGTGCGATCGGGCGACAAGCAGACCGATCCCTTTGCCGACGCCGACTTCGTCATCGAGGCCGTCTTCGAGGAGATGGGCATCAAGAAGGCCGTCTTCGCCGACGTCGAGAAGGTCGTCTCGCCCGAGTGCGTGCTGGCGACCAACACCTCGTCGCTGTCGATCACCGAGATGGCCGCGGACCTCGAGCACCCCGAGCGGGTCGTGGGCTTCCACTTCTTCAACCCGGTCGCCGTGATGCCGCTGCTCGAGATCGTCAAGGGCGAGCAGACCGACGACGCCACGCTCGCCACGGCGTTCGCCACCGGCAAGGCCCTGAAGAAGACGACCATCCTGTGCAAGGACAGCCCGTCCTTCATCGTCAACCGCCTGCTCGGCCGGTTCCTGTCCGAGGTCGGCCGCATCGTCGACGAGGGCACGCCGGTCGAGGTGGCCGACAAGGCGTTCGCCGGCGTCGCGCCGATGCCGCCGTTCATGCTGCTGTCGCTGGTCGGCCCGGCCATCGCCCTGCACAACAACGAGACGCTGGCCGGGGCGTTCCCCGACCGCTTCTACGTCTCCCCCGCGCTCCAGCGCGTCGTGGAGGCCAGGAAGTCGGCGTACTTCGGCCCCGACGGCCAGCTCGACCCCGAGGTCGCGGAGCTGCTGGAGAAGCCGGAGAACCCGGTCGTCCTCACCGCCGAGGAGGTCCGCGAGAAGACGCTCGCCGGCCTCGCGCAGGAGGCGCGCCTCATGCTCGACGACGGCGTGGTCGCAGCCCCCCAGGACATCGACCTGGCCATGATCACCGGCGCCGGGTTCTCGTTCTGGAACGGCGGCCTGACCTTCCTGCTCGACGTCTCGGGCATCTCGGAGAAGGCCACGGGCAAGCGCTTCCACTGACAGCGACGCCCCAGGGGCGGTGAGCCAGCCACATTCCGTACGCCGGAAAGGTGGCTGGGGCACCGCCCCTCGGCGTCTCCGGACGTGCCACGCCGGGAAGCGGTGAGTGGGCCACATTCCCTCGGGAGGAAAGGTGGCTCACTCACCGCTCGCGGACGACGCGCGATGTGGCGGCCGGGCCCAGGGGTCAGGACCGCGGAGACGCGACAGCCGTACGGCCGGCCGCCGGCGAAGCTGTCAGAGCGTCGACGAGGTGGTGGCGGGCTCGCTGGCCGTCATCTCCTCGACGATGCCGCGCGCGATCGTCTGGGCGTCGAGGCCGATCCGGCTCAGGATCGCCCCGCGCTTGGCGTGCTCGAGGAACTCCTGCGGGATGCCGTGCAGCCTGAACGGTGTCGTGACGCCGGCGTCGTTGAGGGTCTGCAGCAGCGTGGCCCCGCAGCCGCCGACCCGGCCGTTGTCCTCGATGCTCACGACCAGCCTGTGATCGCGGGCCAGGTCGATGATGGCAGGGTCGACCGGCTTGACCCAGCGGGGGTCGACCACGGTCACGCCGATGCCCTGGTCGTCCAGGCGGCTCGCCACGTCGACGGCGACCTCGCACATCGACCCGACGGCCACCACCAGCACGTCCTTGGCGCCGGAGCGGACGAGCACGTCGGCGCCCCCGGCCTTGGAGAGGGTCGGCATGTCGGCCGGCGGCGGCCCCTTGGGGAAGCGCACGACGGTCGGGGCGTCGGCGACCTCGACCGCCTCGTCGAGCAGCTCGTGGAGGCGGGTGACGTCGCGCGGCGCCGCGAGGCGCAGGCCGGGGACGACCTGGAGGATCGACATGTCCCACATGCCGTTGTGGCTGGCGCCGTCGTCGCCGGTGACGCCAGAGCGGTCGAGGACGAACGTCACGCCGCACCGGTGCAGTGCGCAGTCCATCAGCACCTGGTCGAAGGCGCGGTTGAGGAACGTCGCGTAGACGGCGAAGACCGGGTGCAGGCCGCCCATCGCGAGTCCGGCCGCCGAGGTGGCGGCGTGCTGCTCGGCGATGCCGACGTCGAAGGTGCGCTCGGGCCACTTGGCCTGGAAGGCGTCGAGCCCGACCGGGTGCACCATCGCCGCCGTGATCGCCACGACGTCGCGACGCCGGGCGCCGACGTTGAGCATCGCGTCGGAGAAGTGGTCGGTCCAGATGCGGCCCTTGGGCTTCTCCGCACCGTTCTGGACGTCGAACGGGCCAGGGGCGTGGAACTGGTCCGCCTCGTGGCGCAGGGCCGGGTCGTAGCCGAAGCCCTTGCGGGTGATCGCGTGGACGATCACGGGTCCGTTGAAGCGCTTGGCGTTGGCGAGCACCTGCTCCATGGCGGCGCGGTCGTGGCCGTCGACGGGCCCGACGTACTTCAGCCCGAGGTCCTCGAAGAGGCCCTGCGGGGCGAGGGCGTCCTTCATGCCCTTCTTGACCGCGTGCAGGGCGTCGTACGCCGCCGGTCCGACACCGGGCACCGCGTTGAGGCGCTTCTTGACGAGGTCGAGCACCTGCTCGTAGCGGGGGTTGGTCCGCAGCGACGTCAGCGCCGTGGCCAGGCCGCCCACCGTCGGGGTGTAGGAACGCTCGTTGTCATTG
>JAJPEO010000118.1 GCA_021166815.1 Nocardioides sp. | reverse complement strand
CCGAACATCTGCTGACGACGCTCGGCGGTCTCGGAGTCGAGCATCTGGGCGCGCTGCCGGGCGTCGGCCTCCATGCGGTCGGCCTTGGTCTTGGACTCCGACTCCAGGCGCTCGGACTTGGTGCGGGCCGCTCCGATGATGCGGTCGGCCTCGTTCTTGGCGTCCTCGACGAGCTCGTCGGCGTTGCGAGTGGCGATCTCCAGGAGGCGGGCGGCGGCGTTCGACGCGTCGGCCACCGTCTGGACCCGAACGGTCTCCACCGGAGCCGCAGGTGCCGCGACGGGCGCCGGCGGGGTGATCATCTCGGGCTCCGGCTCGGCCTCGCGCTCGGGCTCGGGCTCGGCCGCCACGGGCGCCGGAGCCGCAGCACCGGACTGGGCCGCCTGGAGCTTGGACCGCAGGTCGTCGTTCTCCTTGGTCAGGCGTGCCAGCTCGGCCTCGACCTCGTCGAGGAACTGGTCGACCTCGCCCATGTCGTATCCCTCACGGAGACGAACCGGCGTGAAGCGCTTGTTGCTCACGTCCTCAGGCGTCAACGGCATGACCTCACCCAAACTTTCGCGTCGACAAATCGATGGCTTGTGCTGTCAGGAGACAATAGCGCCACACCGGGCGGGGAGCACAGTTACCCATGTGACTGATGAGTCCGCACCCCCGGCGCGGCGATCGAGAGGGGCCTCAGCCCGCTGCGAGCGTGGCGAAGACCCTCAGGAGCAGGTAGGCGCTGAGCATCACGATCAGGAAGCTCAGATCGAGGGCCACCGACCCCAGCCGCAGCGGCGGGATCACCTTGCGCAGCGCCACGATCGGGGGGTCGGTGATGGTGAAGACCCCTTCGAGCAGGACCAGCAACGGCCCATGTGGTTCCCACCGTCGCGCGAACACCTGGACCCAGTCCACGATGAAGCGCACCCACAGCAGGGCGATGAAGACGAAGAGGACGCCGTAGAGGACTTGTCCGACGATCTGCACTGGTCAGCTCTGGTTGAAGAAGCCGCCCTCGGCGATGCGCTCCTTGTCCTCCGCGGCAACGCTGACGTTGGGCGGGGACAGCAGGAACACCTTGTTGGTGATCCGCTCGAGGGAACCGCGCGTGGCGAAGATCAGGCCGGCTGCGAAGTCGACGAGGCGCTTGGCGTCGTTGTCCTCCATGTCGCTGAGGTTCATGATCACCGGCGTCCCGTCGCGATAGTTCTCCCCGACCAGGCGTGCCTCGTTGTAGTTGCGGGGGTGAAGGGTGGTGATACGGCTCAACTCGGCAACCACTTCAGGCTGGACCGAGACCGGACGGCGGCGCTCGGCGAGGTCGGACACGGGTGCGGGGCGACGCTCGCGGGAAGGGGTCCGCTGGTCGACCGCCTCGTGCGTCAGGGTCTCGTCGTCATAGTCGTCGTAGTGGCCGGTGTCCTCGAGCAGGCCGAGGTACTCGCCGATCTTGCGCATCGCGCCGCTCATGAGACAGATCCTCCGATTGACACGGCACCCGTGAGTGGGTGCCAGTTGACTGTTGTGGACATTACTTGACCGCAGGCCTCGGACCGAGGACCGCGGACCCGACACGCACGTGTGTCGCGCCGTGCGCGATCGCGTGCTCGAGGTCACCGCTCATTCCTGCCGACAAGGCGGTGGCCTCCGGGTGGACCTGCAGGAACTCGCTGCGGACGCGGGCGAGGCGGGCGAAGGCCGTCGCGGGGTCCTCCCCCAGCGGCGCCACCGCCATGAGACCTCGCAGCCGCAAGCCGTCGGCGGCCGCGACCGCGTCCGCGAGGTCGGCCAGGGAGTCCGGCGCAGCCCCCGAACGGTTCACTGCCCCCGGCGGGTCGAGACTCACCTGGAGCAGCACCTCCACCTCGTGGCCGGCCTCCGTGGCGCCGCGCGAGAGAGGCCCCACGAGCTTGGGGCGATCGACGGACTCGACCACGTGGGCGTACCGGGCGACCGCTGCGGCCTTGTTGGACTGCAGGCCCCCGATGAAGTGCCAGACGAGACCGAGGTCGGCGCACTCCGCAGCCTTCGCCTCGGCCTCCTGGTGGCGGTTCTCCCCCACGTCGGTGACCCCGAGGTCGGCGAGGATGCGGACGTCGGCGGCCGGGAAGAACTTCGTCACCACGACCAGCGAGACCTCGTCGGGATCGCGGCCGGCCGCCGTGCAGGCAGCGGCGATGCGCCGGCGTACCTGCTCCAGGCCGGTCCTGACCTCGTCGGCACGGCTCATGCGCTCCTCCAGATGACTCCGGCGAACCGGGTCGCCGCGGCGCCGTCGCGGCGGTACGAAGGCCAGCGTGGATCCTCGCGGGTGCAGATGTCGAGGCTGCGCACCTCGCCGACCCCTTCGGCGGCCAGCTGGGCGCGTACTCCGGAGCCCAGGTCGAGCGCGGTCGTGCCCCAGGACGTGGTCGCGAGCGCCTGCGGGACCTCGGCGACGACGTCGGCCTGCAGGGACTCGGGCACCTCGTAGCAGGCGCCGCACACGTGGGGGCCGATCCACGCCACGACGTCCTGGTCGTCGCTGCCGAGCTCGCCCATGCGGCGTACGGCAGCGCCCACCACGTTCGAGACCAACCCCTGCCGGCCGGCGTGCACCGCGGCGATGACGCCACTGCGGCGATCGGCCAGCAGCACGGGCACGCAGTCAGCTGCGCGCGCCAGCAGTGCGGTTCCGGGGCGGGTCGTGACCACGGCGTCCACGCTGGGGGCGGCACCGGGCTGCGGATCCTCGACGACGGCGACCTGCGCTCCGTGGACCTGGTGCATGAGCACCGGCGTCGCGTGGCACTCGCGGGCGATCTCGGCCAGCACAGCGTCGCGGGTGGCCGCAGGCGCGTGGTCGCTCACGTCGAGCCCGACGCCGGTGAAGGCGACCTCGATGACGAGGTCGCCTTCAAGCCGGTCGCGTTCGCGCAGCACACCCATGGGGTCGGTCACTTGAGGAAGTCGGGGACGTCCAGGTCGTCGTCGTCGAACTGGACCTGCGGGCTACGCCGCGGGGCCGGAGCCTGGGAGGCGGCCTGCTGCGGGGCCGCTGCCGGGGCCGGAGCCGGACGCGAGACGCCGGCGTCGGCCTCCGCGGGCGCCGCCGCGGGCGCCGTCGCCTTGGCCGCCGCGACCTGCTGGGCCGCCGCGCGGGTCTGCTCCTGCGTCTGCACCGGCTGGCTCTGGCGCAGCACGCTGCCCTCGTGACGACGCTTGGGCATGCCGCCGTCGAAGCCGGCGGCGATCACCGTCACGCGCACCTCGTCGCCGAGCGCGTCGTCGATCGTGGCGCCGAAGATGATGTTGGCCTCGGCGTGGGCCGCCTGGGACACCAGCGCCGCGGCCTCGTTGATCTCGAAGAGGCCGAGGTCGGAGCCACCGGCGATCGACAGCAGGACTCCGTGCGCGCCCTCGATGCTGGCCTCCAGCAGTGGGCTGGAGACCGCCATCTCGGCCGCCGCGACCGCGCGGTCCTCGCCACGGGCGGAGCCGATGCCCATCAGCGCCGAGCCGGCGTTGGCCATGACGGACTTGACGTCGGCGAAGTCCAGGTTGATCAGGCCGGGGGTCGTGATCAGGTCGGTGATGCCGGAGACGCCCTGCAGCAGCACCTGGTCGGCCTGCTTGAACGCGTCGAGGACCGAGACGCTGCGGTCGGAGATCGACAGCAACCGGTCGTTGGGGATCACGATGAGGGTGTCGACCTCCTCGCGGAGCTGGCTGATGCCCTCCTCCGCGGAGTTGGCGCGACGGCGACCCTCGAAGGCGAACGGCCGCGTGACCACGCCGATGGTCAGGGCGCCGAGCGAGCGAGCGATGCGTGCCACGACGGGCGCGCCGCCCGTGCCCGTGCCGCCGCCCTCACCAGCGGTGACGAAGACCATGTCGGCGCCCTTGAGCACCTCCTCGATCTCGTCGGCGTGGTCCTCGGCGGCCTGGCGGCCCTTGGCCGGGTCGGCGCCCGCGCCGAGGCCCCGGGTGAGATCACGGCCGATGTCGAGCTTGACGTCGGCGTCGCTCATCAGCAGCGCCTGCGCATCGGTGTTGACCGCGATGA
>JAJPEO010000090.1 GCA_021166815.1 Nocardioides sp. | reverse complement strand
GGACAGGATGGGCGCTCGTGAACGAGTCCACCCGCCTGGCCCGCGACGTCGTCCTCGCCCTGCTCGGGGCCGGGGTGCACGACGTCGTGATCGCCCCGGGGTCGCGCAACGCCCCGCTCTCCTTCGCCGCCCACGACGCGGCGAGCGCCGGGCTGCTGCGGCTCCACTCGCGCATCGACGAGCGCACCGCGGGCTTCCTCGCGCTGGGCCTGTCCAAGGTCGCGCCGTGGCGTCCCGCTGCGGTGATGTGCACCTCGGGCACGGCGGTGGCCCAGTTCCTGCCGGCGGTCATGGAGGCCGCGCAGGCGGGGGTGCCGCTGCTCGTCGTCACGGCCGACCGTCCTGCCCGGCTGCGCGGCACCGGCGCCTCGCAGACCACCGACCAGCGCGACTTCTTCGGCGTCTTCGCGCCCACCCTCGACATCGACGCGGGTGCCGACCCCGGGCAGGTACTGGCCTTCCTGCGGACCCACGCGGGGACGCGGCCCGTGCACCTCAACGTCCAGCTCGACGGCGTCCTCACCCCCGACGAGCCGTGGGCGCCCACCGTGGACGACGTCGAGCCCTGGGAGACGCCTCCTGACTCCTCGGCCGAGCCCCTCGTCCTGCCCCGCAGCCCGCGCACCGTGGTCGTGGCCGGCGACGATGCCGGTCCGCCGGCCCGGCAGCTCGCCGAGCGGGCCGGGTGGCCGTTGCTGGCCGAACCCACCAGCGGGTGCCGTACGGGCGACCACGTCATCCGCACCTACCGCCTGCTGCTCGACACCGACCTCGGCGCCCGCATCGAGCGGGTCGTCGTCCTCGGCCACCCCACCCTGTCGCGACCGGTGACCCGCCTGCTCGAGCGCGACGACGTCGAGGTCGTCTCCGTGCCGCCGCGCGGCATGTGGGCCGAGCGGCCCTTCGCGGTGTCGCAGTCGACGGCCGCGGTCACCGCCGAGCCGGAGGACCGCGGCTGGCTGCAGGAGTGGATCGCCGCCGACGCCGCCACCAGCCGTGCGCTCGACCGGCTGCTCGCCGCGGAGCCCGACCTCACGCCCCACGAGGCCGCGGGCGCCGTCAGCCGGGCCGTCCCGCCCGGCGGCCTGCTCGTGGTCGGCGCCTCGAGCCCCATCCGCGACCTCGACCTGATGGTTGCGCCGTACCGTGTCGGCGACCGCCGCAAGGTCATCGCCAACCGCGGCCTTGCCGGCATCGACGGCACCATCTCCACCGCGATCGGCGCTGCGCTCGGCCGGCCCGGCTCCTCGCGGGCGCTCGCCCTGATGGGCGACGTGACGTTCCTGCACGACATGACCGGACTGGTCCTCGGCCCGCGCGAGGCGCGCCCCGACCTCACCATCGTCGTCGTCAACGACGACGGCGGCTCGATCTTCACCATGCTCGAGCAGGGTGCTCCGGAGTTCGCCGACCGCTACGACACCCTCTTCGGCACCCCGCACGGCGTCGACGTCGCCAGCCTCTGCGCCGCCACCCGTACGCCCCACCTGCGCGTCACCACCCTCCCGGAGCTGGAGCAGGCACTCGCCATGCCCAACGGCGGGATCGAGGTCATCGAGGTCGTCGTCCGCCGTGACAACCGCCGCGACCTGGACGCGCGGATCCGCGCCCTCGCCACCGGCTGAGGGCGCGCGCCATCCGCGCATCGGCAGATCCGCGCTCTCATGGCGGCTCGAGTGTGTGTGGGGGAACCACGACGGCGTGCAACGCGTCGAAGGCACATGGGAGGAGACCGAGACATGAGGATTGCCGTCGTCACGATCTCGCTTGCGCTCACCTTCATCGTGTCAGGTTGCTCGGAGGATGGCGGTTCGGAGTCCTCCGGTGACTGCTCGGCCCAGGTGAGGGCTGACGGCATCGTCTACACGTCTCACGGCTACACCGAGCGGAAAGCCAGCAGGCACTCCGTTGCCGACCAGGCAGTCTGTGAAGACGTGGGTGAGGACGCCGCTGGCTCTGTGTTCCCTGAGCACCCGCAGCAGGTCACCACGTGGTCGTTCCGTGGGTACCCGCCCGAAGTGGTGCTGGGGGTCCGCTCTGACAAGGACTCCTTCGCGGTCTTCGTTGCCGACTCCGTCCCCGATGCCGAACGGGAGCGCATCTACCGCGACCTTCGCCGCGATTGAGTCGCTTGTCTTCGTCGGGACAGAACCTCACGAATGCGACGTTGGACGGGAGCGGAAGCTTCTCGATGTCGGGAGGCACGCCGCCGGGAATACCCTCTCGCGGGTTCGAACGACGAACCGCTGGATGGTGTCCAGCGAGACGTGCCTGTGGCCCCGCCTCCTGGTGGGTGGCGGGGTGTGGGGCGGGGTCAATCTCGGGGTGGCGCGGTCGTTCCCGGTGCGGCTGTGGTGCCGTGGTGGTCGACGTGGAAGTGGTGGCCGTGGGGGCTGGTCCAGGTGACTCGGCCGGGTTCGGGCATCGCGACTCGCCAGCCGGTGTGGGTCTTGAGCCGGTGGTGCCGGCGGCACAGCGGGATGAGATTGGCTGTGGACGTCGGGCCGGGCTGAGCTCCGCCCTCGGCGCCGTGGTCGTAGGCGATGACGTGGTCGAGGTCGCAGCGGACTGCGGGCTGGGTGCACCAGGGGAACCGGCAGGTTCGGTCCCGGGTGATCACGTGGTCGCGGATCCGGTCGGGAATGGCATACCCCGGCGCACTCAGGGTTTCGTTGAGGTCGATGACCGGGCGGATGCTCACTCGGGTGTGGGAGTCGCCGCACCAGGCCTGGACGTGCTCGAGCAGTGCGAGGCGGTGGCCCTTCTCGAGTCG
>JAJPEO010000060.1 GCA_021166815.1 Nocardioides sp. | reverse complement strand
ACCCCGCCCACGAGCACGATGACCGGGATCACCACGGCCAGCAGCACCTGCTCGCCGTTGCGCATCATCAGCCGAGCCTCCATGCGCGCCTGGGCGAGGACCTGGCGTGCGAGGGACGCCGAGCCGGGCGCGGGGGTGAAGGTGCCGTTCACGTCGCGAGCTCCCGGCCGGTCAGCTCGAGGAACACGTCCTCGAGGTTGCGTTGCCCGAGCGTGAGGCTCTCGGGCAGGACGTCGTGCTCCTCGCACCAGCGCGACACCCTCCCGAGGGTGCTCGCGTCCGCAGGTGCGGTGATCAGCAGGGTCACCGCGTCGAGCGCGCGCACCTCGGCCCGGGGACCGAGGTCCTCGCGCAGGGACGTGGGTGCCGAGTCGGGGAAGGGGCGCGTGACCACCAGCCGGATGGTCGCGGACCGGCCGCCCGAGGTGAGCTCGGTGGGCGTGCCGGTGGCGATGAGACGCCCGTGGTCGATGATGTGGATCCGGTCGGCGAGCCGTTCGGCCTCGTCCATGTGGTGGGTGGTGAGGACCACGGTCACTCCGTCGCCCCGCAGCTCCTCGAGGAGCTCCCACGTCGTACGCCGAGCCTGGGGGTCCATCCCCGCGGTCGGCTCGTCGACGAAGACGAGCTCCGGGCGTCCGACCAGCGCCATGGCGAGGCCCAGGCGTGCCTGCTGGCCGCCCGAGAGCCGGCGGTAGGGGGTCCGGCCGCAGTCGCCGAGCCCAAGGCGGTCCCGCAGCATGGCTGTGTCGAGCGGGTGGGCGTGGAGCGACGCGATGTGGTCGAGCATCTCCATGGCCCGGACTCCCGACCACGCGCCGCCTGCCTGGAGCATCACGCCGATGCGCGGCAGCAGCTCACGACGCTCCGCCTGGGGGTCGAGGCCCAGGACGCGGACGCGACCCTGCTGGGGACGGCGGTAGCCCTCGCACGTCTCGAGCGTCGTCGTCTTCCCGGCGCCGTTGGGCCCGAGGACCGCGGTGATGGTGCCTCGCTCGACGACCAGCGACAGGCCGTCGACAGCCACCTTGTCGCCGTAGCGCATCACCAGTCCCTCGATCTCGACGGCGGGGGCGCTGGTCACGGGGCAATCCTAGGAACCGGGTGCCTGAGACGGGACGTCGGGGCGTCCACGCGACCATTAGGTGACCCTTAGTTGAAACCGCGGGGGTAATAACGTCACACTGGCGTTGTGGAATTGTCTCGCAGTGCTGCTCAGTCGCCCCTCGGCGACGAGCCGACCCGCGAGCGCGTGGCCCGGTCCATCCTCGAGAACGGTCCCTCGACCGCCGGTGAGCTGGCCGATCGCCTGGGGCTCACCCCGGCTGCCGTACGCCGCCACCTCGACCACCTGCTCGAGCAGGGCGAGGTCGAGGCACGTGACCGTCGCGTACCGGGCCAGCGTGGCCGCGGTCGTCCCGCCAGGGAGTTCGTCCTGACCCAGTCCGGTCGCGACGCGTTCGACCAGCAGTACGACGACCTCGCGGCCCAGGCCCTGCGGTTCCTCGCCGAGACGGGCGGGGAGCAGGCGATCGACGAGTTCGCACGGCGTCGGGTCGCGTTCATCGAGCGCGACTACGAGCGAGTGGCCGCCGGTCACCCTGACCTCTCGCCGGCCGAGGCACTGGCCAAGGTGTTCACCGACGAGGGCTACGCCGCGTCGGTGAGGGACCTGCCGGTCGTCGGCGAGCAGCTGTGCCAGCAGCACTGCCCCGTGTCCCACGTGGCCCACGAGTTCCCGCAGCTGTGCGAGGCGGAGACAGAGGCGATCGCCTCGGTCCTCGGCACCCACGTCCAGCGGCTGGCGACCATCGCCCATGGCGACGGCGTCTGCACGACCTGCATCCCCGGTTCGACAACGAAGGAGAAGGCATGACTGCCACCCCGAGCATCGAAGAGCTCAACCCGGAGCTGAAGGGCATCGGTCGTTACGAGTTCGGCTGGCGCGACGCCAACGACGCCGGCGCCACCGCCCAGCGCGGGCTCAACGAGGCCGTCGTGCGCGACATCTCCGCCAAGAAGAACGAGCCCCAGTGGATGCTCGACCTGCGGCTGAAGGGCCTGAAGCTCTTCGACCGCAAGCCCCTGCCCACGTGGGGCTCGGACCTGTCGACGATCGACTTCGACAACATCAAGTACTTCGTCCGCTCCTCCGAGAAGCAGGCCCAGACCTGGGACGACCTGCCCGAGGAGATCAAGAACACCTACGACCGCCTCGGCATCCCGGAGGCCGAGAAGCAGCGCCTCGTCGCCGGTGTCGCCGCGCAGTACGAGTCCGAGGTCGTCTACCACTCGATCCGCGAGGACCTCGAGGCCCAGGGCGTGCTCTTCCTCGACACCGACACCGCCCTGCGCGAGCACGAGGACATCTTCAAGGAGTACTTCGGCACGATCATCCCGGTGGGCGACAACAAGTTCGCCGCGCTCAACACCAGCGTGTGGTCGGGCGGCTCCTTCGTCTACGTCCCGCCGGGCGTGCACGTGGAGATCCCGCTGCAGGCCTACTTCCGGATCAACACCGAGAACATGGGCCAGTTCGAGCGCACGCTGATCATCGTCGACGAGGGTGCCTACGTGCACTACGTCGAGGGCTGCACCGCGCCGATCTACAGCTCCGACTCGCTGCACTCGGCCGTCGTCGAGATCCTGGTCAAGAAGGGCGGCCGTTGCCGCTACACCACGATCCAGAACTGGTCGAACAACGTCTACAACCTCGTCACCAAGCGCGCGGTGTGCGAGGAGGGGGCGACGATGGAGTGGGTCGACGGCAACATCGGCTCCAAGATCACCATGAAGTACCCCGCCGTCTACCTCATGGGCGAGCACGCCAAGGGCGAGACGCTGTCCATCGCCTTCGCGGGCGAGGGCCAGCACCAGGACGCCGGCGCCAAGATGGTGCACGCCGCCCCGCACACGTCCAGCTCGATCCTGAGCAAGTCGGTCGCCCGCGGCGGTGGCCGTACGTCCTACCGCGGCCTGATCCAGGTCAACGAGGGCGCCCACGGCTCGAAGTCCAACGTGCTGTGCGACGCGCTGCTGGTCGACCAGATCAGCCGCAGCGACACCTACCCCTACGTCGACATCCGCGAGGACGACGTGTCCATGGGACACGAGGCGAGCGTCTCCAAGGTCTCCGACGACCAGCTCTTCTACCTCATGTCGCGCGGCATGGAGCAGGACGAGGCGATGGCGATGATCGTGCGCGGCTTCGTCGAGCCGATCGCCAAGGAGCTGCCGATGGAGTACGCCCTCGAGCTCAACCGCCTCATCGAGCTGCAGATGGAGGGCGCGGTCGGCTGACGCCGCGCCCCGCCCCGTCCATCACTACCCAGAGAGACCAAGAGTGACCATCACCGATTCCGTCCGCTCCGCGCTCGAGCTCGACAAGGTCGAGAGCCACCTGCACCCGCACGGCTCCTTCGACGTCGCGGAGCACCCCGTCCCCACCGGGCGCGAGGAGATCTGGCGCTTCACCCCGCTCAAGCGGCTCAAGGAGCTCCACGCCGACGCGCCGCTCGACGGGCGCAACGTCGCGCTGTCCACCCAGGTGCCCGAGGGCGCCACGTTCGAGATCGTCACCGGGGCCGAGGCCCGGGAGCTGCGCGGCGTCAGCGGCTGGCTCCCCAACGTGCGCTTCGCCGCGCGCGTCATGGCCGAGGTGCCCGCCACCCTGCTGCTCGACGTCCCCCGCGAGAGCGAGGTGACCGAGCCGATCGTCCTCGACTTCGACGGGACCGACCCTGCGGTCACCAGCGGTGGCCACGTCGTCCTGCGGTTCGGCGCCCACAGCAAGGCCGTGGTTGTGCTCAACCACACCGGTTCGGCTGCCGTGGCCGCGGTGTGCGAGGTCGTCGTGGGCGACGGCGCCGACGTGACGGTCGTGTCGATCCAGGACTGGGCCGACGACGCGGTGCACCTCTCGCACCAGCAGGCCCGGGTCGGCCGTGACGCGACCTACCGCCACGCGGCCATCTCCTTCGGTGGCGACGTCGTACGGATGGACTCCAACGTCACCTACGACGGCCCCGGCGGCTCCGCCGAGCTGCTCGGCCTCTACTTCGCCGACGCCGGCCAGCACATCGAGCACCGGATCTTCGCCGACCACACCGCCCCGCGCACCAAGTCGCACGCCGTCTACAAGGGCGCGCTGCAGGGCGAGAAGGCGCACACCGTGTGGGTCGGCAACGTTCTGATCCGCAAGGTCGCCGAGGGCATCGAGACCTACGAGGAGAACCGCAACTTGGTCCTCACCGACGGTTGCCAGGCCGACTCGATCCCCAACCTGGAGATCGAGACGGGCGAGATCGAGGGGGCCGGCCACGCCTCGGCGACGGCCCGCTTCGACGACAACCAGCTCTTCTACCTGCAGTCGCGGGGCGTGTCGGAGGCCGAGGCCCAGCGCCTGGTCGTGCACGGGTTCTTCAACGACCTCATCCGCAAGGTGGGGGTCCCCTCCATCGAGGATCGGCTGCTCACCACGGTCGAGGCCGAGCTGGCCAAGAACGTGCTCAAGGAGCTCCCGGCCGAGGCGGGGGCCTGATGGCCCTCGAGCGAGCCTGCGCCCTCTCCGAGGTGCCGCACGACGAGGGCGTCAAGGTCACCCTGGGGCGCTACGACGTGGTCGTGTGCCGCGACGGTGACGACGTCTACGCGCTGCAGGACCTCTGCAGCCACGCCGCCGTGGCCCTGAGCGAGGGCGAGGTCGCCGACTGCGAGATCGAGTGCTGGCTGCACGGCTCGCGCTTCGACCTTCGCAGCGGCAAGCCCACCAACCTGCCGGCGACCGAGCCGGTGTCCACCTTCCCTGTAGAGATTCGCGATGTCGACGGCACCCCCACGGTGTGGGTGGACGTCGACACCACCCTGAATGGAGTAACCCCCTCATGACCACGCTCGAGATCAACGACCTGCACGTCTCCGTCGAGACCGAGGACGGTCCCAAGGAGATCCTCAAGGGGGTCACGCTCACCATCAAGGCGGGCGAGACCCACGCGATCATGGGGCCCAACGGCTCCGGCAAGTCCACGCTGGCGTACTCCATCGCCGGTCACCCGAAGTACACCGTCACCAGCGGCTCGGTGACCCTCGACGGTGAGGACGTGCTGGAGATGAGCGTGGACGAGCGCGCACGCGCCGGCCTCTTCCTCGCCATGCAGTACCCCGTCGAGGTCCCCGGCGTGTCGGTGTCGAACTTCCTGCGCACCGCCAAGACCGCCATCGACGGCCAGGCTCCCAAGCTGCGCACCTGGGTCAAGGACGTCAACGCCGCCCTCGAGCAGCTCAACCTCGACCCGTCGTTCGGCACCCGCTCGGTGAACGAGGGCTTCTCCGGCGGTGAGAAGAAGCGTCACGAGATCGCCCAGCTCGAGCTGCTCGACCCCAAGGTCGCCGTGCTCGACGAGACCGACTCCGGCCTGGACATCGACGCGCTCAAGGTGGTCTCCGAGGGCGTCAACCGCTTCCGTGGCCGCGAGGGCAAGGGTGTCCTGCTGATCACCCACTACACCCGCATCCTGCGCTACATCGAGCCGACCTACGTCCACGTGTTCGTCGACGGCAAGGTCGCCGAGTCCGGTGGTCCCGAGCTCGCCGAGGAGCTCGAGGCCAACGGCTACGACCGCTTCCTCAAGGTCAACGCGTGACCTCAACCCCACGGGCCCTGCCCGGCCTGCTCGCGGATCTGGACGTCCTGCGCAAGGACTTCCCGATCCTCGAGCGCACGCTGGCAGGAGGGCTGCCGCTGGTCTACCTCGACAGCGCCAACACCTCGCAGAAGCCCCAGGTCGTCATCGACTCGATGGTCGACCACCTCGAGCACCACAACGCCAACATCGCTCGCGCCATGCACCAGCTGGGCCACGAGTCGACCGAGGCGTTCGAGGCGGCGCGCGACAAGGTGGCGGCCTTCCTGGGCGCCCCGGAGCGCGACGAGGTGATCTTCACCAAGAACGCCACCGAGGCCCTCAACCTCGCGGCCGTCACCCTGGGCTGGGCGGGTCCGCTGCAGCTGGGTGCCGGTGACGAGGTCGTCATCACCGAGATGGAGCACCACTCCAACATCGTGCCGTGGCAGCTGGTCACCGAGCGCACGGGTGCGACGCTGCGGTGGTTCGGCCTGACCGACGACGGGCAGCTCGACCTCACCGACATCGACCGCCTCATCACCGAGCGGACGAAGGTCGTGTCCCTCACCTGGGTGTCCAACATGCTGGGCACGATCAACCCGGTGGCCGAGATCGCCCGACGCGCGCACGCCGTCGGGGCGGTCGTCGTGGTCGACGCGTCGCAGGCGGCTCCCCAGCTGCCGATCGACCTCGCGGCCATGCCGGAGGAGGAGCGGCCGGACCTGCTCGTCTTCACCGGGCACAAGGTGGTCGGTCCCACCGGCATCGGTGTGCTCTGGGGCCGCCGGGAGGTGCTGGAGGCACTGCCGCCCTTCCTCGGTGGCGGCGAGATGATCGAGACCGTCCGCATGGAGCGCTCCACCTTCGCGGGCATCCCCCACCGGTTCGAGGCCGGGACCCCGCCGATCGTGGAGGCCGTG
>JAJPEO010000052.1 GCA_021166815.1 Nocardioides sp. | reverse complement strand
GGGGGCACCGGCAGCTTGGCCCAGTTGAGCTCCCGGAGGTTCTTCACGCCCTGGAAGAGGCCGCTGTCGACGAGGATGCGCCGGCCGTCGAGCTCGAAGAGGTGCTTGGATCCCGTCACCGTGCTCACTCCGCCGAGGGAGGTGAGGGTGAGTCCGCCGCGCGTGGTCGTCACGCCCCCGACACTACCCAGCCGACGGGTGCCGACTCAGGAAGCGACCCAACCGGTCTCGTAGGCCGCGACGACCGCCTGGAGCCGGTCGCGCACGCCGAGCTTGGTCAGCACGTGCGCCACGTGCGTCTTCACCGTGGTCTCCGCGACGTGCATCGCCGCTGCGATCTCGGAGTTGGCCAGTCCGCGTGCCATCAGCCGCAGCACCTCGGCCTCGCGCACGGACAGCTGCGCCGCCCACGGGGGCGCGACGTGCGGACCGCTGCTCTCGGTGAACTTCTCGATCAGGCGCCGCGCGACCAACGGCTCGAGGAGCGCGTCGCCGCGAGCGACCACGCGGATGCCGTGGACCAGGTCGTCGGGGTGCGCGGTCTTGAGGAGGAACCCGCTGGCTCCCTCGCGGAAGCCGCGGTGGATGTTGGCGTCGACGTCGTAGGTGGTCAGCACGAGCACCTTGGCGCCGAGGGCGACGAGCCCGGGCAGCGCCTGCAGCCCGTCGACGCCGGGCATCCGCACGTCGAGCAGCACCACGTCGGGCTGCACCTGCCGCGCGACCGCGATGGCCTCGAGCCCGTCGGCGGCCTCCCCCACGACGCTGATGTCCTCGGCCCGGTCGAGGATCAGTCGCAGGCCGTGGCGGATGATCGCCTCGTCGTCGACGACCATCACGCGCAGGTCGGTCGTCATAGTGGGAACTCCGCCCTCAGCAGGAAGCCGCCGGTGCCCGTCTGGCCCGCGGTGAGCCGGCCGCCGTACAGCTCCACCCGCTCCCGTACGCCGACCAGGCCGAGCTGGCTCGACTCGCCCCTGGGCGCCGCGACGCCGGGCCGCGCGTTCTCGACGCTCGTGACCAGTGTTCGCGGGTGCCACGAGTTGCGGACGACCACCTCGGTGTCCGGCGCGTGCCTGAGGGCGTTGGTGATGCCCTCCTGGACCGTGCGGTACGCGGCGACCTGCAGCCCGGGGGACAGGCGTCCGGGTTCGCCGACCTCTTCGTAGCGCACGCTCACGCCGGAGCGGGCAGCCCGGTCGACCAGGTCGCGGATGTCGGCGAGGGTCGGCTGCGGAGACGTGTGGTCGTCACCGTCCTGGCGCAGGAGGCCGACGAGTCGGCGGACGTCTCCGGAGGCGTCCTGGCTGATCGCGCGGATGTGCTCGAGGGCGTCGGCCACCTCGGGGTCGGCGGCCCGGGGGCCGACCGCGCCGGCGGTGACCGCGATGCCGGCGAGCGCGTGGCCGACGACGTCGTGCAGGTCCCGTGAGATGCGGGCGCGCTCCTCGGCGACGGCCCGCGCACGCAGCTCGCTCAGGGCCTGCTCGTGGTCGGAGCCCTGGCGTGACCACGACCCGACCAGCCAGGCCGCGCCGCCCACGACCACGGCGGTGACGACGTTCAGGACCACCGCACGCAGCCCGTGGTGGCTGATGCCGAGGGTGTAGACGAGGACCCCGGTGAGCACCGGCACCAGGACACGGGGCCGCCGGGTGGCCGACTCCCAACGGGAGATGCCGTACAGCAGGGCCACGAAGCACAGGTGGCTGTACACCGCCCCGCTGGGCTCCTGGCCGACGACCTCGATCGTGACGCCGAGCATCACCAGGATCGCCACGGTCCACGTGGCCGAGCGGAGCAGCACCAGCGGCAACGTCTGCAGCACCATGGCCAGCAGCAGCCGTCCCGTCGTGCCCGGGTAGTCGACCACCTCGAGCACCTCGTAGAGGCCGAGCACGAACAGCGCACCGCCGACCGCGACGTCACCGGGCCTCAGGTCGAGCTGCTGCAGGTCGAACCGGGGGAGGGTCCTGGCCATGGGCCAGAGGATAGGCGTTCTCCACGACGGGCGCCGGTGCCCCGGCGAGGACTCATCCGAAGGGATGAGCGGGGTTCGGTCTTCGGGCCGACGCGGGGGAGCGGCACGCCCTCGTAGTTTGGAGCGTTCACCTGGTCACGGGGGCCGGGTTCGCTTCGGGGGGTTCCACCATGCCTGTACTCCACCCACGGCTGCGTCGTGTCGTCGCGACCACCGTCAGCACGCTCGTGGCGGCCACGGGCCTCGCCCTGGTGCCGTTCGCGGCACCGTCGTACGCCGCCGAGGTCACCCTCACGCCGCAGGAGGTCGGTGAGGCCCTGTTCGTCGCCGGCGACGCGGGACGACTGGAGACCGAGCCGTTGGCGCCGGTCCTGGAGCGGGTGCTGCAGCAGATGTACGCGCTGCGACCCAACCTGGACCCCGACCGCGCGGTGGCCGAGATGCAGCGTCTCGAGGCGGCCGTCCTCACCCCGGGTGCGGACAGCGTCGACGGTGCCTTCTCGGCCACCGGGCTGTTCCGGGTCGACTACCTCGCGTGCACGCTCGCTGACGACAGCGAGCGCCGCCAGAGGTTGTGCGACCAGTTCGGCAGCTCGGAGGCGATCAACAAGGCACGCGTCTGGGCGGCCGCGCAGGCCGCCCGGCGCGAGGCCGAGACGGCACTGATGAAGCGCGCGGCGGCGCTCGCGGCCGAGGAGGCCGCCATGGCCTCCACGCCCATGGACCAGGGCCTCTCCTCGATGAGCATGGACCCCCTGCACGACTGGATGCCTGCCAATGCGGTCGAGTACTACGACCCCGGCGCAGTGCTGAGCGACACCTATGGCCTGGCCCAGGACAGCGACGCCTTCCGGCAGGCACGCGACAAGTACCTCGGGCACAAGACCCAGCAGTCCCTCGCCAGCACCAACCAGGAACGCATCGCCTCCGACCCCGACCTGGCCGCCGTGCAGGACATGGTCGCCACGATGGCCCTGGACGGCAGCCTCAAGCTCACCACCACCGAGGCCGAGACGGCGGTGGACACCGCCCTGACCGGACCACGGGGCGGGTCCGAGGTCACCCAGTGGGCCCTCACCGCCTTCGACGCCTTCGAGGCGGCCCAGAAGCTCAAGGACAAGGCCGTCACCAAGGTGGAGAAGGAGGCAGCGGAGGCGGCCTTCAAGAAGGCCCAGGCCGACATGAAGAAGCCCCTGGAGGACGCGAAGAAGTTCGTCGCCGGGGCCAAGGCCGTCGTGCAGTTCGCCAACTTCTTCATCGAGAAGTTCGACCCCGCCCTGGCCGAGTCGATCAAGGAGACGGCCGACGTGGTGTTCAACGTCGCGGAGTCGGTCATCGGCATCGGCCTGAACATCGTCAGCGGTGTCGCCAACTTCTACAGCGGCAACTGGATCGGACTGGTCGGTGATGCCTTCAGCGCCCTGAGCGGGCTGGAGAAGCTCTTCACCGGCCAGAGCGCGAGCAAGCCGAAGCCCGACCCGGTCATGAGGGCCCTCGAGGCCCTGGCGGCCAACCTCGAGGCGCTGCAGCGCACCATGAACGAGCGCTTCGACCGCATCGACGAGATGCTCAACCAGATCTACGCCACGATGACGCAGGGCATGACGGAGATCCTGGTCAAGCTCGAGACCAACAACACCAACGTGATGGCCGTCTTCGACAGCCTCCAGGCGGCCCGGGCCGACCTGGTCCGTCTGGAGTCCACGATCCTCACGCTCTTCGCCGACGAGCAGCGCCGGGCGCTCAACCTCAAGGTCAAGGAGGCCGTCGGCAAGGACTCGATGACCCAGGCCGCGTACGACGACGCCGCGGCGTTCTTCGCCAACTGGGCGTTGAGCAACGCACGTGACTCGATCGCCCTCGGCGGGACGCGCAGCTTCGACGACGCGCACCTGCCCCAGGAGCTCGGCAAGGGCCTGGCGACCAACGCCGAGTTCCTGCGCGTCTACCCGCAGGCCCGGTGGGGGATGGCTCCGCTGGGGAGCGCCGCCATCCCGAACCCCAACGAGTGGGCGTACGCCGCCCGCGCCTACCAGCGGCTGATGCTCGAGCACCCGCAGCACTTCCGATCCGA
>JAJPEO010000329.1 GCA_021166815.1 Nocardioides sp. | reverse complement strand
CGTGACCGAGCCCGTGGAGTCGGGGTGCACGGCGTAGCGCAGGGTCTCCGGCGCGAAGGTGGGGTACATCGAGTTGTTCGTGCCGACCGACAGTTCTGCCGGAGTCTCGGGCAGGGCCGCGGCGTACGCCGGGAGGCCGATCGCCGTCGCCGTCGCCATCGCCAACGCTGCGGTGAGGGCTCTGGACCGGGACCAGAGGAGTGGGGCTCGCACGGATCTCCTTCGGGTTCGTGTGGCGGTGGTCAGCGGCGTCGCAACACGACGGTGACGGCGTCCCGCGCGGTCGCCGTGGATGCGCGCAGCGGCAGGCGGGCCTGCTTGACGCCGGGGCGGCGTACGACCGTGATGCGGACCCGGATCGTGACGGTCTCGCCGGGCTGGAGGCGGGGAGTCCGCCAGCCTGCGTTCGCCACTGCCTTCGTACGGTCGCTGCCCAGGGCCCGGTACGACACCCGCACGGCGCCACGGGCCCGCTTGGAGGGTGCGGTGACCAGGATCCGACCGGGAGCGGTGCCACGGTTGACCACCCGCATGCGGACGGTCTTGCTCCGGCCGACGCGAGGGAGGGACGTGGCGGCCTGCTGCGCCGTGGGCAGCAGCACGCCAGCACCGTGCCACCGAGTGGAGCCGGGCAGCTTGACGAGCACGTCCGGGGTGGCGACGAGGGCGGGGGTGACCGTGTAGGTGCGGGTGACCTCGTCGGTGTTGCCCGCGCCGTCGGTCGCGGTCACCGTCCACGTGTGGGTGCCGACGGTGGTGGTGTCGAGGGCCTCACCGACCGGACCCGCGCAGGTCTGCAGCGTCGAGCCGCCCCGGTCGGTGCAGCTGAACGACGCCGGCACTCGCGAGCCCTGCGTGACAGCGACCCCGTCGCCGGGACCGGAGACGGTGACCACCGGCGAGATCGCGTCGCGGGCCGGGACCAGCTGGGCCCGGTAGGTGCTGAGTCGCGAGCTCTTGGGAGCCTGGTCGACGAGGGTCCAGACGTGCTCGTCGCTCGCCGACACCTCGTCGGCGATCGAGGTGAGGTCGGGGGTCCACGCCATCAGGATGTTGCCGTTGTCGAGGCGGAACGCGCCGCCGGCGAACCCGGAGAAGCGGTCGGTCGGGCCGTACGTCCGAGCGACGGATGCCGTGCCGGCTGCCTCGTCGAGGGCCCACTCGACGACTCGGGAGCTCGGCCGGTCCACGAGCGGCCCCTGCGGGTCGTCGGGGTTCATGCACTGGACCTTGAAGAAGGCGCTGCCGCCGTTGTCGAAGGTCATGACGTTGCCGTTGGGCAGGACCGTCGCCGTGTGCTGCGCGCAAGGACCTCCCTCACCCGGGGCGAAGGAGAAGGTGCTGTCGCGCCCTCCCAGCTTCCACACGACGTCGCCGGGCTGGTGGCCGTCGTGCGCAGTGGTCGCGATCCGCCACACGCTGTTGAGGTGGCGGAAGGAGGCGACCACGTCGCCGTCGGCCTGGATGTCGATGGAGTTGATGTGGGCGTAGTCGCCCACCAGCCCCGCCACTTCCGCGCCGGGCGGGATGACCGTCTCGTCGGCGTACGGGGCGGTGCTCCACTCGAAGAGCACCTCGCCCGCGGCCGACACGTGCTGGATCACCGAGTCGATCAGGCCGGTGTCCTGGTTGCGCTCGTACGCGATGAGCCACATCGATCCGTCAGGCATGAGCTGCGCGTCGTGGTTGTCGGTGTTGACCAGGCCCACGGTCTCGTGGCGCCCGACCTCCTCCAGCCGGTCGTCGAGCTCCACGATGACGGAGCCGGTCCTGCCCGGGGTGTTGGTCGGACGCTGCACCGTCAGGGATCCGTTGGGTGCCTGCTTCAGGTCGAGAGTGCCGCCCTGGCCGGGGCGCGCGTGCACCGGGACCCCCGACCTGTCGACGATGGTCTCGAACGTGGTGCCGCCCCAGTCCGTGAGCGTGAGCGCGATGTGGCCGGGCTGGACGGCGCCGGTGGTGGTGCCCTGCAGCGTCGGGAACAGGTCCGGAAGAACGAACAGCGCGTACGTTCGGCGCACGCCCTCGTCGGTGATGAACACCGACACCTCGTCGCCCGGGCTGAGGTCGCGCAGGGTGGTCGCCCCGCTCGGGCTCGGCACCCCGTTGAACCACACGCGGTCGGCCTTGCCGACGGCGACGGTGAGCGCGCCCGAGGCGTCGCGGTGCACGGCGTACCGCGTCGTGCCGGGCGTGAACGCCGGATACATCGTGTTGGTGGAGCCGACCGAGAGCTGCGCCGGGCCGTCGCTGGCCGCACGGGCAACGCTGGGTGAGGTGCCCAGCGTCAGGCCGAGGCCGGCCGTGACGGTCAGGCTCACCGCGGCGGGGACGAAGCGGGACATGGGTGAGCGGGAGCGCAAGAGGTTCCTCCTGGTCGGGTGGTCCTTCGACCCTAGGCAACTCTCGGACGATCCACGGGAGAACGGGGAAACCGTGGCGGGACGAGACGTTTCACGGGCGGGAGCCGCACTACTCGGGGGGCTCGCCGGGTCCTAGGCTGTGCCCCATGGACTCCCTGATCAGCAGCGCGTACACGCAGGCCCTCGAGGTGATCGGCTCGATCGAGCCCCGCATCGCCGACGCCACCCGCCAGGAGCTGGCCGACCAGCGGGCCTCGCTCAAGCTGATCGCGAGCGAGAACTACGCCTCGCCAGCCGTGCTGCTGACCATGGGCACGTGGCTGAGCGACAAGTACGCCGAGGGCACCGTCGGCCACCGCTTCTACGCGGGATGCCAGAACGTCGACACCGTCGAGGCCCTGGCGGCCGAGCACGCGCGCGAGCTCTTCGGTGCTCCCTACGCCTACGTGCAGCCCCACTCGGGCATCGACGCCAACTTGGTCGCGTTCTGGGCGATCCTGGCCAACCGGATCGAGAGCCCCTACCTGCAGAAGATGCAGGCCAAGAACGTCAACGAGCTCACCGAGGCGGACTGGGAGACGCTGCGCGGCGAGCTCGGCAACCAGCGCCTGCTCGGCATGTCCCTGGACGCCGGCGGCCACCTGACCCACGGCTTCCGTCCCAACATCAGCGGCAAGATGTTCCACCAGCAGCAGTACGGCACCGACCCGGAGACCGGGCTGCTCGACTACGACGTGGTCGCCGCCAAGGCCCGTGAGTTCAAGCCGCTCGTCCTGGTGGCCGGCTACTCCGCCTACCCCCGCCGCATCGACTTCGCGAAGATGCGCGAGATCGCCGACGAGGTCGGCGCCGTGCTCATGGTCGACATGGCCCACTTCGCCGGGCTCGTGGCCGGCAAGGTGTTCACCGGCAACGAGAACCCGGTGCCGTTCGCCCACGTCACCACCACGACCACCCACAAGTCGCTGCGCGGCCCGCGTGGCGGCATGGTCCTGGCGCAGGAGGAGTTCGCCGCCGACGTCGACCGCGGGTGCCCGATGGTCCTGGGCGGCCCGCTGTCCCACGTCATGGCCGCCAAGGCCGTGGCGTTCGCCGAGGCGCGCACCAGCCAGTTCCAGGCCTACTCCCAGCAGGTCGCCGACAACGCCAAGTCGCTGGCCGAGGGCTTCCTGACCCGGGACGCCAACCTCGTCACCGGGGGCACCGACAACCACCTGGTGCTGCTCGACGTCACCTCGTTCGGGCTGACCGGCCGCCAGGCGGAGTCCGCGCTGCTCGACGCCGGCATCGTCACCAACCGCAACGCCGTTCCCGCCGACCCCAACGGCGCCTGGTACACCTCCGGCGTCCGCCTGGGCACGCCCGCCCTCACGACCCGCGGCCTGGGCCACGACGAGTTCGACAAGGTCGCCGAGCTCATCGTCGAGGTGCTCAGCAACACCCAGCCGGGCACCACCAAGGCCGGCGGCCCTTCGAAGGCCTCGTACGTGCTGGCCGACGGTGTGGCCGACCGGGTCAAGGCCGAGTCCGCCGAGCTGCTCGACAAGCACCCGCTCTACCCGGGCCTGGTCCTGGGCTGAGGTCGGTGGGGGCGCTGGGTCAGGCCAGCAGGTCGGCCCAGCGCCACACGCCGAACACGCCGGTCGCGACGGCCAGGACCAGCAGGGCCTGGGTGAGGTGGCGCGGGCGGACGAGCCAGCGCCGGGTCACGAGGTGGATGCCCGCGACCACGGTGGCCACCAGGGTCAGCAGCATGAGTGCCGGCCCGATCGGGTGGTTGGCCAGCGACGACGCCACGTCGCCGTGGGCCAGGTGCACCCACGACCGGGTCAGGCCGCAGGCGGGGCACGGGATGCCGGTGAGCAGCCGGAAGGGGCACAGCACCGGACCCGAGTCGACGCCGCCCGCCGGGATGAGGGCGGCCGCCAGAAGCGCTGCGGCCCCCACGACGACAGGAACGGCCTCTCCGGCGCGTGAGCCGGAGTGGGTGTCGTCGTGGAGGCCGGTGGCCATCAGCGCAGCGGTCGTCCCTGCGCGTCGGTGACCTTGCGCATCAGGATGAGGATCAGGTCGACCAGTGCCCAGACGCCGCAGCCGCCCAGGGTGAGGAGCTTCGCGACGCCCAGGCCGATCTGGCCGAGGTAGAACCGGTCCACGCCCAGGCCGCCGAGGAACAGCGACAGCAGCACGGCGGTCAGCCAGTCCTTGTCGCTGAACAGGCCCGGGACCTGGCTTGCCGGGAACGGGTTGCCCGGCGAGCCGACGCTGATGGGCGTGTCGGCGCGGACCTGCCCCGACTGGGCCATCTGGGCCAGCTGGTGGGAGGAGACCGGGCCCTGGGCCTGGCCCATCACCGAGATGTAGAACTGGTCCGGTGCGGCCTGGTGCCCGTAGGCGGACTGCTCGAAGCCGGAATGGTCAGGGTGCTGCTCGTTGCTCATGGTCCCCCGCTGTGTCGTGGATGATGTGGCCGTGCGGCCTGCGCGATCGTAGGGCGTCACCCCAACGAGCGATAGACCGCCTCCGTCCGTTCGGCGATCGTCGCCCAGCTGAAGGCGGCCTGGGCGCGCTCGCGACCGGCGCGGCCGTACGCGGCCGCGCGATCGGGGTCGGAGACGGCCTCGACGAGTGCAGCAGCGAGGTCGTCGATGAACCGGGCCGAGTCGACGGGGGTCCCGGTGCCGTCGTCGGCCTGCTCGATGGGGACCAGCCAGCCGGTGGATCCGTCGACGACGACCTCGGGGATCCCGCCCGTCGCGGTGGCGACCACGGCTGTCTCGCAGGCCATCGCCTCGAGGTTGACGATGCCCAGGGGCTCGTAGATCGACGGACAGGCGAAGACCGTCGCCGCGGTGAGCAGCGCCACCACGTCGGCTCGCGGCAGCATCCCGGGGATCCACACCACGCCCTCGCGAGTGCTGCGCAGCTCCTCGACGAGGGCGGTGACCTCCGCCTCGAGCTCGGGGGTGTCCGGTGCGCCGGCGCACAGCACCAGCTGCACGTCGGCGGGCAGCTGGCGGGCTGCGCGCAGGAACCACGGCAGGCCCTTCTGCCGGGTGATGCGTCCGACGAAGACGACGCTGCGCCGGTCGGGGGCCACGCCGAGCGCGCGGACCCGGTCCGGGGCGTGGGTCGGTGTCCAGAGGTCGGTGTCGATGCCGTTGTGGATCACGTGCACCCGCGCGGGGTCGACCGCCGGATAGCTGCGCAGGACGTCGTCGCGCATGGCCGCGCTGACCGCGACCACCGCGGCGGCCGCCTCGTACGCGGTGCGCTCGGCCCAGGACGAGACGGCGTAGCCGCCGCCCAGCTGCTCGGCCTTCCACGGGCGCATGGGCTCGAGGCTGTGGGCGGTCACCACGTGGGGAACGCCGTGCAGGAGGCCGGAGAGGTGGCCGGCCAGGTTGGCGTACCAGGTGTGGGAGTGCACGAGGTCGGTGCCGGCAGTGCCCCCGGCCATGGCCAGGTCGACCCCGAGGGTGCGCAGTGCGGTGTTGGTGCCCTCGAGCCCGGACAGCTCGGCGTAGCCCGTCGTGCCCGCCTCGTCGCGCTCGGCGCCGAAGCAGTGGACCCGGGTCTCGAGGTCGGGACGGGCCCGCAGCGCCCGCACCAGCTCGGCGACGTGGACCCCGGCACCGCCGTAGATCTCGGGCGGGTACTCCTTCGACAACACGTCCACGCGCATGAGAGGGAAACTACCCCGTGTCCGGCTCGATTGTTCGGCGTGCGCCCACTAGGTTCAGGGGCATGAGCCCACAGGGTCGGAAGAACGTGTTGGCCATCGTTCTCGCCGGGGGCGAGGGCAAGCGCCTGATGCCTCTCACGGCCGACCGTGCCAAACCGGCGGTGCCCTTCGCTGGCAGCTATCGACTCATCGACTTCGCGCTCTCCAACGTCGTCAACTCCGGCTACCTCCGCGTGGTGGTGCTGACGCAGTACAAGTCCCACAGCCTGGACCGCCACGTCACGCAGACCTGGCGCATGTCGACGCTCCTGGGGGACTACGTCGCCCCGGTGCCGGCCCAGCAACGCGTGGGCAAGCACTGGTTCCTCGGCTCCGCCGACGCGATCTACCAGTCGCTCAACCTGATCCACGACGAGAAGCCCGACATCGTCGTGGTCGTCGGCGCCGACCACGTCTACCGCATGGACTTCTCCCAGATGGTCGCCGAGCACATCGAGTCGGGCGCGCGCTGCTCGGTCGCCGCGATCCGCCAGCCGCTGTCGATGTCCGACCAGTTCGGCGTCATCGACGTGGACCCGGCCGACCCCCGCCGCATCCGGCAGTTCCTCGAGAAGCCCAAGGACGCGCCCGGTCTGCCCGACTCGCCCGGCGAGGTGCTGGCGAGCATGGGCAACTACGTGTTCGACGCCGACGCCCTCGTCGAGGCGGTCACCGACGACTCGATGCTGGACGGGTCCGCCCACGACATGGGTGGCGACATCGTCCCGGCCTTCGTGAGTCGCGGGGAGGCAGCGGTCTACGACTTCCGCGACAACGAGGTGCCGGGCGCGACCGATCGCGACCGGGCCTACTGGCGCGACGTCGGCACCATGCGCTCGTACTTCGACGCGCACATGGACCTCACCGCGGCCCTGCCCGTCTTCAACCTCTACAACTACGAGTGGCCGGTGCTGACCACCTACGGTCCCCAGCCGCCCGCCAAGATCACCCGCGGTGTCGACGACCAGCTGGTGGTCACCGAGCACTGCATCCTCTCGCCCGGCGTGGTGGTCAGCGGCGGCGCGGTGCGCCGCAGCGTGCTCTCGCCGTCGGTGCGCATCCGCACCGGGGCCGAGGTCTCCGACGCCGTGCTGCTGCACGGCGTCCGCGTGGAGCGTGGCGCCGTGGTCCGCAACGCCATCATCGACAAGGGCGTGACCGTGCCCGAGGGCGTGCAGGTGGGCATCGACAAGGAGCACGACCGGGCCCGTGGCTTCTTCGTGGAGGACGGCATCACCGTCGTCGCCAAGAACCAGGTGGTGACCCCGTGAGCTCGCCCCGTGCCGGCACCCCCGCGCAGCCGGAGGACCTCGTCGACGTCACCCACCTGGTCGCGTCCTACTACTCGGTCGAGCCCGATCCCGACGACCCTGCCCAGCAGGTCGTCTTCGGCACGAGCGGCCACCGCGGCAGCTCGCTCAACGGGTCGTTCAACGAGGCGCACATCGCAGCGACGACGCAGGCGATCTGCGACTACCGCCGCGAGCAGGGCTTCGACGGTCCGCTCTTCCTCGGCCGCGACACCCACGCGCTGTCCGAGCCCGCCTGGGCCACCGCGCTCGAGGTGCTCGTGGCCAACGACGTGCAGGTGCTGGTGGACGACCGGGACGGCTTCACGCCGACCCCCGCGGTCAGCCATGCCATCCTGCGCGCCAACCGCGGGCGCACGACCGGCCGGGGCCTGGCCGACGGCATCGTGGTGACGCCCTCGCACAACCCACCCGCCGACGGCGGCTTCAAGTACAACCCGCCCCACGGGGGGCCGGCCGACACCGACGCCACCAGCGTGATCGCGGCCCGCGCCAACGAGC
>JAJPEO010000320.1 GCA_021166815.1 Nocardioides sp. | reverse complement strand
CAGCCAGCGCACCCAGGAGGGGGTGCGCCCCAGCGACGCGGACGGGGCGCGGTGGGAGTGACCCATGTCAGCGCCCGCCGCGGCGGCGCGCCCAGCGCCACACCAGCAGCCCGATCGCACCGGCCAGTGCGCCGAGGCCGCAGGCGGTGACGGCGTGCACGAGGACCTCGCCGACGGGGACCCCGGTGAGGCGCATCCGCCCGGGGCCGGCGGCCCCGCCGGCGAGCGCAGCCAGGGCAGCGAAGGCGACGCCGGCGAGGATGCCTCCGGAGCACGCCGCCAGGGTCGTCTGGTCCCAGGCCAGGACGCGCTCGCGCAGGCGCAGCGACCGGGCCGCAGCCACGGCGGAGGCCAGCGGCGGGACCGCGAGCAGGACGCCCACCCAGGCTCCCGGCGTCGCGTTGCCCGGCAGCGCGGCCAGCAGCGGGAACAGCGGCAGAGGACCCAGCACGACGGCGCCGGGCGACACGATCGTGTCGACGCCGACCGCGAACCCTGGGCCGAGGAGGTACGAGCCGGTGAACAGTGCGGCGTTGGGCACGAAGGCGGCGTTGACCACGGCGTACATGCCCGCCTCGGCGGGGCTGGGGTGCAGGCGCGCCGTCATCGTGGCGGCGTCACCGAAGCCGAGGAGGAGGGCGACGAGGTAGACGAGCCCGGACACGAGCAGGAGCGTCACGAGGACCGAGCGCGCGACCTGCAGCGCCGCGCGCACCGTCAGCGGCACCGCACCCAGCCACCCGGCCGCCCGGCCGGAGCCTGCGGCGATGGCCGGGGCGGCCAGCAGCGCGGTCAGGCCGAGGCTCCACTGCAGGACCCGGCCGGTGGAGACGCCGGGACCCGCGGCCAGCGCGGCGACCACCACGACGACCACGGCGTAGCCGGTGAAGAAGAACCCGATCGACATCGGGACGGTCCAGTCGCGCTCACCGTCGGCGATGCTGTGGGCGTCGGGGCCGTGGCCGGAGACGGCCTCACCGACCCGCCGAGCCACCCGCCACACCGTCCACGCGCACAGGGCGCTCACGCCGAGGGGCACGACCGACACAGTGGCTCCCTGGACGACGATCCCCGAGCCGTGCGCGGCCAGCCAGGCGAGGGCACCCGTACGCATGCCGTCGCGCGGGGCGCCGTGCGCCCCCGCGTCGGAGAGGAACCAGCCCACGACGCCGATCGCGAGCAGGACCGTGACGGGTCCCAGGGCAGCCAGGACACCGCCCGCCGTGGCGATGAGCACCAGCGGTCGCGGGGCCGCCGGCGCGGGGTCGGTGCGGTCGGGTCGCGCGAGCAAGGACGTCATGACCCGGCCATCATCACCCGCCGTGCATCGGCGGGCGGGGATCCCACGCCGGGCGATGCGATGTGCGCGACCACCGGGCCTCACGTACCGTGGAACGGTCATGAGGAGCCCGGAGTCATTCGACGCGTTCTACGCCTCGAGCCGCGACCACCTCCTGCACGAGACCTATGCCCTGACCGGCGACCTCGCCGCTGCCAGGACGGCTGTGCGGGACGCCTTCGCCGTGGCCTGGCACCACTGGCGCAAGGTCGCGATCCTCGACGACCGCGAGACGTGGATGCGTCCGGTCGCCCACGGGCGCGCCCGGCGCCGCGCCTCCACCCG
The DNA here is from genome assembly GCA_021166815.1 of Nocardioides sp. Lineage (GTDB taxonomy): Bacteria > Actinomycetota > Actinomycetes > Propionibacteriales > Nocardioidaceae > Nocardioides. The sequence continues at coordinate 2,964 of JAJPEO010000320.1, read as the reverse complement.
CCTGTGGCACCGCGACAAGTCCCTCGACCCCGAGGTGCGCAAGACCCTCGCCGCCTTGTCGAAGCTGACCGGGTCGCAGCGCCAGCTCCTCGTGCTCACCACCCTCTCCCCCCTGTCGATGCGCCAGATCGCGCGCGTCGTCGGCCTGCCCCGCGCCGATGCCGAGCGGGAGCTCCAGACCGCCACCACCCAGTTCGCCCTGCACCGCGACGTGCCCACCGTCGCCATCCGCGGCCTCCTCGACGACCTCGCGGCCCCGCTGGCCGGGGTGCGCTGGCCACGGGCCCCGATCGTGCGCCGGGCCGGGACCGCTCGACGCCGGCTCCACACCGCCGCCGGGGCGGCCCTCGCAGCCGTCGTGCTGGCCGCCTCCGGCAGCCTCGTCACGGCCGGCGCAGGAGCCGAGCCCTCGAGCCTCCAGAGCGACCGGACCACACCCTCGGTGTCCGTCGTCCCGACCGAGCAGGCGCCCGCGGCCGACGAGCCGCTGGAGGGCACTGTCCTGCTCGACGACGCCCAGGTCGGCCGCTTCGGCCCCCGCCTGCAGTGGGCACGCACCGGTGACCCCGAGGACGCCGCCGAAGCCGTCGTCCTGCCCTGCCAGCGCGAGCCGTACGCCGGCCTCGACCAGGTGCTGCGCCGCAGCTGGGACGGCACCACCCAGAAGGTCGAGCGCACCCGCGTGCCGGGCACGGACAAGGTGCGGCGCAAGCGAGTCACCCCCGCACCCAGCTGCTCGCCACCCGCCGCCTCGGCGGGGTCGGCGACGAGGCCATGCAGTTCCGGCTGCGCACATGGGGCGCCAAGCCCAGCGCCATCAGCGTCGCGGTCGCGCGCACCGGCACGCTCGTGGTCACCTCGGCCGTACGCGCCCACGGGGGCACGGTGGACGACCGCTCCGCCCTGGGCGGGATCGCCGCCGCGGTCAACCGGCTGTGCGGCTCCCCGGGCGCCGGGACCTGTGCCGGGCGGGCCACCGCCGCGGCCACCGACCCGGTCCCCGCGGGGGCCAGGCCCGGCCTGCTGACCCTCGTCGACCTCCCGCCCGCGACCGCGGTGCGTGGCCCGTGGGTCGGCACCGACGCCGAGACGCCGAGCAGCAACGACGCCGCGACCAGGTGCGACCGCACCTCCTTCCCGGGCAAGGGACTGCGCAGGCCCGTGCGGCGCATGTTCATGTTCCCGCGGGCCCGCAACGTCCAGCTGGGACTCATCCAGATCGCCGCCCCCACCGCCAACCCGGCCCGGGCCCGCGCCTTCATCGAGACGGTGCGCGACCGCGTCCGCTCGTGCGGCCAGGCCAACCTCGGCGCCGACGTGACCACCCTGGCGAGCTCGTCGAGCAAGGGGCAGGACCTGCACGTGTGGCTGCTGGAGATCGAGATCAACGACCGCCGCACCGTCCCGTACCTCATGGCGGTCCAGCGCGACGGCAACGTCGTCGCCCAGCTCACGTTCATCCCCGACGGCGCGAGCGGGGTCAGCCGCGGCGACTTCGTGGGCGTCGCCCGTCGCGCCCTCGAGCGGCTCAGCGACCTCAAGGGACACCGGGGCTGAGGCGACCGGCAACTTTGCGGGGTCCCGTGCCGTCCCACCGGCATGAGGAGCCGACGCCTGATCACCACCGCCGTGCTGACCCTCGCCCTGGCCCTCGGCGGCTGCGGCGACAACGGGCAGGAGCCTGACCAGGGCATCGAGCCCGCGACCGCACCGACCAGCGATCGCCTCAGTGCCATCCCCGAGGACTTCCCGCTGGGACTGGGCATGACCGCCGACAGCGAGGTCGACCTGCTGGCGACCAGCGACCTGCCGGGGATCAGGGGCTTCACCTTCTGCGGGTCCGACCCGTTGGTGGGCCTGGAGCCCACCGACCTGAGGAACGTCGACAACAGCGGCGGCGAGGCGTTCGACACCCGCGACCTGCGCCTGTTCGCGACGCCCGGCGAGGCGAGCGCGATGGTCACGACCATCCGCGACGCCGCGCGCGACTGCCCCGAGCAGGAGACCGAGGGGATCCTCACCGAGCGCACCGAGGTGCGCCACAGCCCGCTCGCCGCGAGCCCGTCGTTCGCCCTCCTGCAGAGGTACGCCACCGGTGGCGAGATCGGCCCCGACGTGATGGTGACCCACGTGGTGCTGGCCGGCAACGCCGTGCTCATGGCCCGCACCTACGGCCAGGCCATCGACCGGACCGTCGACGGGTTCCTCGCCGACACCGCGTCGGCCCTGGGCCGCACGGTCGCGGCGATGGCGGCCTTCGACGACGGCACGGCTCCGGCGCCCGACCCGGAGACCGCGGCGGTGGACGGCGCCCCGGTGGTCCCCCAGGACTTCCCACTGGCCGTGGACATGCCGAGCGACGGTGGTGACTTCCAGGTGGAGGCACCCGCCCCCACCAGCGAGGTCTTCGACGGCGTGACGGTGTGCGGCAAGGACGTCTGGCCGGTCACCGGCACGGCCGGTGGCACCGACCGCCTGGTCACCACCGCGCTGGGCCCGGAGTGGTTCGACGTACGCGACCTCGTGACGTACGCCGACCACGAGGTCGCACAGGCCGTGATGGCCACCCTGCGGCAGGCACGCACGTGCGACGACTTCGACAACCAGGTCTGGCACTCGCTGGCAGGCGACACCGGCTACGACTCGGTGACCTTCGGGCTGAGCTACTCCGACGGCCTCGGCTCGTCCACGTTCCAGTGGACCCGCGTCGGGTCGGCCGTCGTGCTGGTCATGGCCAGCAGGGAGGGGACCGCCGAGGGGCTGGCCCGCCACGCGCGCGAGCTCACGGCCACGAGCCGGGAGATCGCCAGGGAGATGTGCGTCTTCAGCGTGGCGGGCTGCTGAGGGTCACCGAAACGCACGAGCGGTGGGGGGGGCCCCGTACCCCGCGGGGGGGGGTGGGGCACCCACCCCACGGTGCTGTGGGGGACCCCAGAGGGTGTTGGGGGTCAATCGCAACCCCAC
>JAJPEO010000305.1 GCA_021166815.1 Nocardioides sp. | reverse complement strand
CCCTTCGAGGCATCCGGCCCGGACCGAGACCCCGTACGCCGCCTGCGTGGCCGCCAGGGTTCGGCGGTCTCGCTGTGGACCGCCGGCACCGAGTCGGACCGGGCCGGGCTCACCGTCTCGTCGTGGATGGTCGCCAACGGCGAGCCCGGGCGCATCCTCGGGCTCGTGGACCCGGACAGCGACTTCGCCGACGTGCTGCGGGAGACCGGCCGCGGCGTGGTCCAGCTCCTGGCCTGGCAGCACCGGGACCTCGCCGACGCCTTCGCCGGTGTCGCGCCCGCCCCCGGTGGGCCCTGGCGCATGGGGGACTGGGAGCAGACGAGCCACGGCCCGCGCCTGACCAGTGCCGCGACGTGGGCCCTGGTAAGCCTGGAGTCGAGCACCGCGGTGGGCTGGTCGCAGCTGATGACCTGCACGATCGACGAGATCGTCGTGGGGGACGACACCGATGCGCTCGCACACCGGCGTGGCCGCTACCTCCGGGCCGACAGGTCCACCTCCGACTAGGGTGTGGCGACATGGTGCGGGTGATGGTGGTGGACGACCACCCTATGTGGCGCGACGCGGTCGAGCGTGACCTCGCAGCCGCCGGGCACGAGGTCGTCGCGGTGGCCTCGAACGGCCAGGAGGCACTGGCCCGGTTCCCGGCCGCTCGCCCCCAGGTCGTCGTCCTGGACCTCCAGATCCCCGCGCCCAACGGCGTGGAGTGCACCGCTCAGATGCTGCGCCAGGACCCGTCCGCGCGGGTGCTGATCCTCTCGGCGTCCGGGGAGCAGTCCGACGTCCTCGAGGCGGTCAAGGCCGGTGCCACCGGCTACCTCGTCAAGTCCGCCTCGAGCGCCGACCTGCTGGACGCGGTCCGGCGCGTGGCCGAGGGGGACACGGTGTTCACGCCGGGGCTGGCCGGGCTCGTGCTCGGCGAGTTCCGCCGGATCGCCGACACCCCCGCCGAGGTCCCCGGGGACCAGCTCACCGAGCGCGAGACCGAGGTGCTCAAGATGGTCGCCAAGGGCATGAGCTACAAGCAGATCGCCGAGCGCCTCGTGCTGTCGCACCGCACCGTCCAGAACCACGTCCAGAACACCCTGCGCAAGCTGCAGATGAACAACCGGGTCCAGCTCACCCGGTGGGCGATCGCGCACGGTCTCGACGATGACACCACCGTCTCCTGACCTGGTGTGGCGGCGTGCCGGCCCCCAAGACGCCGAGGCGCTGCGTGACCTGGAGCGCCGGGCGAACCTCGCCGGCCTCGGGCACGTCTTCGGCGACCGGTCCTTCCCCGACGTCGAGACCCTGGAACGGTGGCGCCGGACGCTCGCCGAGCCGGGGGTCGTCGTCGAGGTGGTGGAGGCGGCCGACGGCCTGACCGCCTACCTCGCCCGCGATCGCGAGCTGCTGCGCCACCTCGCTGTCGACCCGGCCGTGTGGGGAAGGGGCGTCGGTCGCGACGCCGTACGCCGCGCGCAGGACGCCGGTGCCACGCGGTTGTGGGTGCTCGAGCTCAACACGCGGGCCCGGCGCCTGTACGAGTCCCTCGGCTGGCTTCCCAACGGCGTCACCCAGGCGTGCCCGTGGGAGCCGCACCCACTCGAGCTGCAGTACGTCGCGCCGGAGCAGCGCGGTGGCTGACGACGTCCTGCTCGCGATCGCCGACGAGCTCTACGCCCTGCCGTTGGGGGAGTTCACCCCGCAGCGCGACCGGGTCGCGCGCGAGCACCGGACGAGCGACCGGGCCCTCTCCGACGCAGTCAAGGGCCTGCGCAAGGCGTCGCTGGCCGCCTGGGTGGTCAACCTCCTGGTGCGTCGCGATCCCGACCAGGTCGACCAGGTGCTCACGGTCGGCGAGGCCCTGCGGGAGGCCCAGCACAGCCTCGACGCCGCCCAGCTGCGCGAGCTGACCCGCCAGCGCCGGCAGCTGACCGCTGCGGTCACCACGTCCGCGAGGCGGCTGGCGCGGGCCGAGGGTGTCCGGGTGACCGAGTCGGTGGCCGACCAGGTCGAGGCGACGCTCACCGCGGCGATGCTCGATGCCGAGGCCGCCCGGGCCGTACGAAGCGGCCTGCTGGTCGCCGCCGTCTCCGCCACCGGGCTGGGGGACCTCGACCTCAGCGCCAGCGTGGCCCTGCCGGGAGCGCTCGGCTTCGTCGCCACCCCCCAGGTCGTCGGTCCTCCCGACCCCGCCGAGCCACCTCGGCTGCACGTCGTGCCCGACCCCGACGCCGCAGCCAAGGCGCGCGCTGCCGCCGACGCGGCCGTGGCCGCGCTGGAGAAGGAGCTGGCCGAGGCGGTCCGTGCCCGCGAGGAGGCCTCCAGCACGGTGGAGGAGCTGCAGGCACGCACCCTGCAGGTGCAGTCGGAGATCGACGAGCTGCGCCACCGCATGGCGCGGCTCGAGGCCGACCTCGAGGACGTCGACGCCGAGCTCGACGAGGCCGAGGCCGAGCGTGAGGAGGCGGTCGAGGCCTGCTCGGAGGTCGAGTCGCGGCTCGACGAGGCACGCCGCCACCGGGACAGCCTCTCCTGACCACGCCCGTCCGGGGCGTGGTTGCTCAGACCTGGGCCCAGCCCTTCGAGCGCTCGACGGCGCTGCTCCAGCGGCGGTAGGCCGCGTCGAGCCGGGAGCGCTCGCCCGTCGGCTCGAAGCGGCGCTCCAGCGCCCAGGTCTCGCGCAGCGCGTCGGTCGAGTCCCAGGCGCCGGTGCCGAGGCCGGCCAGGAAGGCCGCGCCCAGCGCCGTGGTCTCGACGATCTCCGGGCGCTCGACCGGGCGGCCGACCTGGTCGGCCTGCACCTGGCAGAGCAGGTCGTTGGCCGCGGCGCCGCCGTCCACGCGCAGGGTGCTCAGCCCCGGCATGGTCTCCAGGACGTCGCGCACCTCGAACGCGATGGCCTCCAGCGTGGCCCGGACGATGTGGGCACGGGTCGTGCCGCGCGTGATGCCGATGATGGTGCCGCGAGCGTGGGGGTCCCAGTGCGGCGCGCCCAGGCCCGTGAGGGCCGGCACGAACACGACGCCGTCGGTGTCGTCGACCGTCTGGGCGATCGCCGCTGTCTCCGCGGCGGAGCCGACGATCTGCAGGCCGTCACGGAGCCACTGCACCGCGGCGCCGGTGACGAAGATCGCACCCTCGAGGGCGTACGTCATCTGGCCGTCGGGGGATCGCCACGCCGCAGTCGAGAGCAGGCCGGCGTCGCTGCGCACGACGGACTGGCCGGTGTTGGTGAGGATGAAGGAGCCCGTGCCGTAGGTGCACTTCGACTCGCCCTCGGCGAAGCAGGTCTGGCCGAACAGCGCCGACTGCTGGTCGCCGGCGATGCCGGCGATCGGCAGCGAGAGCCCGAGGTAGGTGGTCGGGTCGGTGCTCGCGATCTCGCCCCAGCTCGGCACGATCTCGGGCAGCGCGTCCCGAGGCACCCCGAACAGCCCACACAGCTCGTCGGACCAGTCGCCGGCCGCGAGGTCGAACAGCAGCGTACGGCTGGCGTTGGAGACGTCGGTGACGTGCCAGGTGCCGCGCGTCATCCGGGCGATGAGGTAGGAGTCGACCGTGCCGACGGCGTACCGTCCCGACTCCACGAGCGCCCAGGTGTGGGGCTCGTTCTCGGCCAGCCACGTGAGCTTGGTGCCGGAGAAGTACGGGTCCAGCCGCAACCCGGTGAGCTCGCTGACGCGGTCCTCGTGGCCCTCGTCGCGCAGCCGGTCGCAGATGTCAGCCGTGCGGCGGTCCTGCCACACGATCGCGCGACGCGGCGAGCCCAGCGTCTCGCGGTCCCACAGCACGATCGTCTCGCGCTGGTTGGTGATGCCGACCGCGGTCAGCTCGGACTGGTCGACCTTGGTGAGCACCTCGCGCGTGGCCTCGAGGGTGGCCTGCCAGATCTCCTCGGCCGAGTGCTCGACCCATCCGGGTCGGGGGAAGTGCTGCGTGAACTCCTGGTAGCCCTTGGCGACGATGCGTCCGTCGGTGCCGACGACGACGGCGGTGACGCCCGTCGTGCCGGCGTCGATGGCGAGGATGCTCATGCCTGCCGGCTCCCCTCGCCGCGGACGATGTCGAGGATGCGCTGGTCGATCCACTCGGGTCGCAGCCCGGGGGCCACCCGCATCTCGTAGTTCTCCGATCCGACCCACTCGCGGAAGTGCTCGTGCCCGTGGCGCTGGGCGTGGGCCTCCAGCTCGGCGAAGAGGGCGTCGTCCACCGGCACCTGGTCCTCGGGCGCGGACGCGGTGAGGTAGAGGTCGTTGAGGTCGAGGAGTCGAGCCAGCTCGGTGACGGGGTCGGTGTGGTCGTCGACGCGCAGATCGACCGCGGTGTCGTCGTTGCCGCCGTAGCCGGCGCCGTCGCGCACGACCAGCAGCGCCGCGGACTGGCGACCGCGCCGGTCACCACCAGCGGCGTCGCCGGCTGCCAGTGCGGCCAGCAGCCGGCGCTCGACCGGTCGTCCCTCGGACTCCCGCCACGCCCGCTCCATGGCCTCGACCACCTCGGGGCCGGTGAGGATGTTGCCCTGGATCGCGTAGCCGCCGCGCTCGCCGCTGCGTCCGGTGGTGCCGCCCGCCCAGGGGAAGCAGAAGTCCCCGGTGTGCGTGGCCGCATTGCCGTCGGAGTCGACGATGCCGACCTGGCGGTCCTCGCGCCCCTCGTCGTCGGCGAGGAGGCTGTCGAGGGCCACCTGGGCGGTGGCGCCGTCGTCGAGGTGGGCCAGGGCGAGGTACTTGTAGCCCACGTGGGCGTCGGCCTGGGTGGCGATCGCCCCCACGCCGGCCGCGGCGGCGGACACGGCCGAACCCACGGCCAGGAACTTCGAGGCGACGGCGACGCCCCACGACTCACCGTCGTCGGAGCGAGCCACGATGGAGAAGGTCATGGGGCCGACCCTAGTGCGAGGATGTGCAGGTGCTCACGCGACTCGGCTTCCCGCACGTGGGAGAGCACCGCAGGTTCGTGGTCGCCATCGTCGCCGACACCATCGGCAGCGGGCTCTTCATGCCGATCACGCTGCTCTACTTCCTGAAGATGACCGACCTGTCCCTGGTCCAGATCGGGTCGGCGCTGTCGCTGTCCGCGCTGCTCACGATGCCGGCCGTGTTCGTCATCGGGATCCTCGTCGACCGACTGGGCGGACGGCGCATGATGCTGGTGGGCAACCTCGTCCAGGCGCTCGGGATGGCGGCCTACCTCGTCGCCGACGCGTTCTGGGTCGTGACGTTGTGGACGGTGCTGCTCAACGTGGGGCGCCAGGCGTTCTGGGGCTCTTTCGGCAACGTCGTCACCGCCATCACCCGGCCGGGCGAGCGTGAGCTGTGGTTCGGCTTCCTCCAGGCCATGCGCAACGTGGGCTACGCGGTCGGCGGGGTGCTGGCCGGGGTCGCCCTGCAGGTCGACACACGGACCGCGTTCCAGGCCGTGGTGGTGGTCAACGCCCTGACCTTCGTCCTCGCGTTCTGGCTCCTGCTCGACGTGCCGGACCACCGCAGCCCGCCGCCTGCGGCCGAGGTGCCCCTCGAGGGGTGGGGCGTGGTCCTGCGTGACACGGCGTACCTGCGACTGGTGCTCGCGCAGTTCACCTTCGCGGTGGCGATGATGGTGCTCAACGTCGCGATCCCCGTCTACGTCGCGACCGCCATCGGCCTGCCGGGCTGGCTGGTGGGGGCGATCTTCACGCTCAACACGATCATGGTCGGCCTGGGACAGGGCCTCATGGTGCGCTGGATGACGGGTCGGGTCCGGGCCCGGATGATGGCCCTGGCGCAGGGGTTCTTCCTCGTGGGCTACGTGCTGTTCGTGGTGGCGGGGCTGGTCCCGGTGTGGTTCGGCGTCGTGGCGATGCTCGTGGGGTCGGCCGTCTACACCCTCGGTGAGCTGTCCGGGGGACCGGTCATCAGTGCCACGACTGCCGAGGCGGCTCCGGACCACCTCAGGGGCCGCTACCTCGGCCTCGTCCAGCTCACCTGGGGCCTGTCCGGGTCGGTCACCCCGCTGGTGTACACGTGGCTCCTCGCCCGTGATGAATACACCATCTGGTGGGTGCTGTCCGTGGTGGCGATCGTGTCGGCGGCGTACGCCACGCTCCTCCCGCGGTGGCTGCCGGCGACGGGGGAGCGCGTCACCAACCTCGCCCGCTGACCCCGGGCGATGCGGGGGTCAGGCCTGTCCGGTGGCTGCGAGCAGGTCCTGGAACCACTGCTGGGAGGTGTCGAACGGCTTGTGCCCGGCGACCCGGTCGAACTCGATGGCGCGCAGCTCACCGCCGCGCTCCTCGTCGTGGCCGATCAGGCCAGGCTCGCCGCGCAGCGCGTGGTCGACGGCGCTCTCGGCCATCTCGCGGATCAGGGTGAGGTCGGTGTCGTTGGCGGCTGCGGAGCGGGAGAAGTAGCCGGACTTCTGGACCATCTGCTTCTCGGCGCCGACCTCCTTGGCGAAGCGCTTGGCGAACCACTTGCCGGGGTTGATCGTGTCGATCTTGACGTGGCCGAACGCGTCGCGCTCAACCTCCTTGCCAGTGCGCTCGAGCTCGGCGACGATGTCGCTGATGCCGGCTCCCTCGGCGAGGAAGATGTTGAGGCAGCCCACCTCGTCCATCACGGCCTGGAGCCGCGCCGCCTCGGCTGCGACGTCGACGGCGATCTCGGGGACGTAGATGGCGTGGATGGCCCATCGCCGCGGGTCCAGCCCGATCCCGGGCAGCCACTCCTGCTGCGCGTGCCAGGCGAGGTAGTCGCGGGCCGCGGCGGCCGTCAACCAGCCGCTTGCCCGGCCCATCACCTCGTGGACGATGAGCATGCGCGGGTTGGAGCCGTGCTCGGAGATGACGTGCTGGGCGAACCGCGAGGCCTCGACCGCGGCGGTCTGCGCGCCCATGCTCTGCGCGACCGGGACGATGTCGTTGTCGATGGTCTTGGGCAGGCCGACCACCGTCAGGTGGGAACCCTGCTCCTCCAGGAAGGCAGCCAGGTCCGCGGCCGCGGTGTTGGTGTCGTCGCCACCGATGGTGTGGAGGATGTCGACGCCGTCGGCCGCCAGTCGGGCCGCGGCGACCTGCAGCGCGGTCTCGTCGGGTCCGATGAGGCCGCGCTTGCGGCAGTCCTCGTCGTTGGTGAGCTTGATGCGACTGTTGCCGATCGGGCTGCCCCCGAACCGGTGCAGCACTGCCGCCCCCCGGCGCACGTCGTCGTCGACCACCACGTGGTTGCCGGTGAGGACGCCGTGGTAGCCGTGGCGGTAGGCGATGATCTCGACGTCGGGGGCCACCCGGTCGTAGGTCTCGATGAGGGCGCCGAGGGCGGAGGACAGGCACGGGGCGTGTCCGCCGGCCGTCAGGATCGCAACACGCTGGGTCACAGCACCAGCCTAGGTTGGATCGTTCCATTCATCGAGTCCCGCGCGTGGGGGCCCGGCGTGTTCGGCGCCCCGGGTGCGTGACACGAGCCGTGACGTGGGTCACGATGGCGGGGCGACGTCATGTGGAGCACCAGCCGACGGGAGACCCTGATGAGCACCCAGCAACTGGACACTGGGAGCGACCACGAGGACGCGAACCCCGAGCTCAGGCGGGTGCTCGGGCCGCGCCTGCTGCTGCTGTTCATCATCGGCGACATCCTCGGGGCCGGCGTCTACGCGGTCACCGGCCAGATGGCTGACGGCGTCGGCGGAATCGTCTGGCTGCCGTTCCTCCTGGCCTTCGTCGTGGCGACCCTGACGGCGCTGTCGTACCTCGAGCTCGTCACCAAGTACCCCCAGGCCGCCGGCGCGGCGCTCTACACGCACAAGGCGTTCGGCCTCCACTTCGTCACCTTCCTCGTGGCGTTCGCGGTGATCTCCTCCGGCATCACGAGCGCCTCCACGTCGGCCAACGTCCTGGCGCAGAACCTCGTCGGAGGGCTCGAGGCCAACGGCTGGCTGGACGCGGCGCCCGGCGCGGGCACGATCACCGCCATCGCCATGGCCTTCATGGTGCTGCTGGCGCTCATCAACCTGCGTGGCGTCGGTGAGTCGGTGAAGTTCAACGTCGTCCTCACCCTGATCGAGATGACCGCCCTGGCCATCGTGATCGGTGTCGGCTTCTGGGCGCTGGCGCGTGGCAACGGGGACCTCGGCCAGGTGGTGGTGTTCAACGACGGTGGTGACAAGGGCCTGTTCATGGCCATCACGCTGGCCACCTCGATCGCCTTCTTCGCCATGGTCGGCTTCGAGGACTCCGTCAACATGGTCGAGGAGACCCACGAGCCCGAGAAGATCTTCCCGCGCACCATGCTCACGGGCCTCGGCATCGCCG
>JAJPEO010000295.1 GCA_021166815.1 Nocardioides sp. | reverse complement strand
ATTCCGCCCAGGGGGAAATGTGGCTCACTCACCGCTCGCGACGGGTCACTTCGCCCAGTCGGCGTTCCAGCCCTCCACCGAGTCCGCGGGGCGGGTGCCGGGGCCGGCGTAGACCGCCGAGGGGCGGATCAGGCGACCGGTCTTCTTCTGCTCGAGGATGTGGGCCGACCAGCCACCGGTGCGCGCACACGTGAACATCGACGTGAACATGGGGGCGGGGACCTCGGCGAAGTCGAGCACGATCGCTGCCCAGAACTCGACGTTGGTCTCCAGCACGCGGTCGGGGCGGCGCTCGCGCAGCTCGGCCAGGGCGGCCTTCTCGAGCGCCTCGGCGACCTCGTAGCGTGGGGCGTCGAGCTCCTTGGCCGTGCGGCGCAGCACCCGCGCGCGCGGGTCCTCGGCGCGGTAGACGCGGTGGCCGAAGCCCATCAGCCGCTCACCGCGGTCGAGGAGACCCTTGACGTAGCCCTCGGCGTCGCCGGACTGCTCGACGTCGGAGATCATCCCGAGCACGCGCGAGGGGGCGCCGCCGTGGAGCGGGCCGCTCATCGCGCCGATCGCCCCGGAGAACGCGGCCGCCACGTCGGCGCCGGTGGAGGTGATCACGCGCGCGGTGAAGGTCGAGGCGTTCATGCCGTGCTCGGCCGCGCTCGACCAGTAGGCGTCGATCGCGTGGGCGTGCTGCGGGTCGGCCTCGCCGCGCCAGCGGATGAGGAACTTCTCGGCCAGCGTCCTGCCCTTGTCGACCTCGGCCTGCGGCACGACGTGGGTGCCGAGCCCGCGGGCGGACTGGGCGGCGTAAGACAGCACCATCACGGCGACCCGGGAGAGGTCGAGGCGGGCCTGCTCGTCGGAGATGTCGTAGGTCTGGCCCATGCCCAGCATCGGCGCGAGCATCGCGACCGAGGCCTGGACGTCGGCGCGGACGTCGCCGGTGTGAATGGAGATGTTGTAGGGCTCGGCAGGCGGGAGGCCCGGGGTGTACGAGCCGTCGACCAGCAGGCCCCAGACGTTCTCGAAGGGAACCCGACCGACGAGCTCCTCGATGTCGACGCCGCGGTAGCGCAGCGAGGAGCCCTCCTTGTCGGGCTCGGCGATCTGCGTCTCGAACGCGACGACGCCCTCGAGTCCGTGGTGAACCTCGGTCATGAACGACTCCTTAACGGTCAGGTGGCCCCGGAGACGTCACGGGACTTCCCCACATTGTGCACGTCCCCGCCCATCCGTGCCGAGCGGGTCTACCCTCACGCCCATGAAGCTCCGACCGATCCTGGCTGCTGTGCACCGAGGGGGAGAGTGACCGTGGGCGAGATCGATTTCGCTGCCCTGCGCGCCGAGTACGCCCGCGGTGGGCTCGACTTCCCGGACCTGGCGGGGGACCCGTACGAGATGTTCGGCCGGTGGATGCGCGACTCCATCAAGGCCGGCCTGCACGAGCCCAACGCGCTGGTGGTGTCGACCGTGTCCGCCGCCGGGAGGCCGTCCTCGCGGATGGTGCTGCTGAAGGAGTACGACGAGCGCGGCTTCGTCTTCTACACCAACCGCGCCTCGCGCAAGGGCTCGGAGCTGGCGGAGAACCCGTACTGCGCGCTGCTCTTCCCCTGGCACGAGCTCGAGCGGCAGGTACGCATCGACGGCGTGGCCACGCCGCTGGGCGACGACGAGGTCGCGGCGTACTTCGCCACGCGGCCCCGGGGCGCCCAGGTCGGGGCGTGGGCGTCCGAGCAGTCGCGGCCCGTGGCGTCGCGTGCCGACCTGGCTGCCGCGTACGCCGCCGCGGAGGAGCGCTTCGGCGACGGCGAGGTGCCGGTGCCGCCGCACTGGGGCGGCTACCGCGTCTCCGCGGAGGCCGTGGAGTTCTGGCAGGGCCGCCCCGGCCGGATGCACGACCGGCTGGTCTTCCGCCGCTCCGGCGACGCCTGGGCCGTGCAGCGCCTGGCCCCCTGACGACGCCCCGGCGCGTCGAACAGGACGAAGTCCTCCGGACCTGTCGCGTTCCGCGTGAGACCCGGCGGAGCGCCGACTTCCTCCTGTCCGACACGCTGACCGGCTTGGAGGCCTGTGGATGACGAACGCGGGCGCGGCGCCGGGAGCGGCAGGCTTGAGGGGTGCGAGCAGTGGAGGCCCTGGAGCGGCTGGGCGGCATCGGTGACCGACAGGCGCTGCTCGCGCTGACGACGCGCCGGCGCCTGAGAGCAGCCGTACGGGACCAGCACATCCTGCGCGTGAGCCGGGGACGCTATGCCCTGCCCACCGCGGCCGACGCCAGGGTCGCGGCGACCCGGCTGAACGGGGTGCTGTGCCTGCGCAGCGCGGCAGCGCACCACGGGTGGGAGCTCAAGACGCAGCCGCCGATGCCCGAGGTCGCGGTCGACCCGCGTCGGCGGATCGCCGAGGAGCGGCGTACGGGAGTCCACGTGAGGTGGATGCCGGTCGGTGCGGATGACGCCGAGGCGGGCGTGACCACCCCGCTGCGGACCGTCGTCGACTGCGCCCGGCTCCTGCCCTTCGACGAGGCCCTGGCGGTCGCCGACTCGGCACTGCGCTCCGGGGCGCTCACCCACGACGACCTCGCCGGGGTCCGGGTGCAGGGAGCGGGGGCCGCGGCCGTGCGGCGGGTGCTTGCGGCGGCGGACGGCCGTGCAGCCAACCCGTTCGAGTCGGTCCTGCGGGCGCTGTGCCTCGAGGCGGGGCTGGACGTGGAGCCGCAGGCCGAGGTCGATCTTGGCACCGGGCGCGTCCACCCCGACCTGGTGGCCCGGACCGGGCGACTGGCGATCGAGGCCGACTCGTGGTCGTTCCACGTGGGTCGCAAGGCCCATCGCCGTGACTGCGTGCGCTACAACCTGCTGGTGCTCCGCGGGTGGCGGGTCCTGCGCTTCACGTGGGAGCAGGTCATGCACGAGCAGGCGTACGTCCGTTGGGCGCTCGGGCAGCTGACCGCCTCCGACCCCGTCGCGCGTGTCGAACAGGACGAACCAGCCCGGGACCTGCCGCGCTCCGCGTGAGGGACGCCCCGGCGCGTCGACTTCCTCCTGTCCGACGCGCTGGCGGCAATCCGCTCGCGGTGGTTGCAGGGCTCAACTACCGTGGTCCGGTGACGTTGTGGCGGCTGATCCGCGCGGGCCTGGGCCCCTACCGCCGCGCACTCGCCCTGGTCGTGGTCCTGCAGTTCGCCGGGACGGTCGCCGCGCTGTTCCTGCCGAGCCTCAACGCCGACATCATCGACCGCGGCATCGTGACCGGGGACATCGGCTACATCTGGCGCCACGGCGCTTTGATGCTGGTGGTGTCGCTGGGCCAGGTGCTGTGCACGGTCGCGGCGGTGTGGTTCGCGGCGGGCGCGGCGATGGGCTTCGGCCGTGACCTGCGGGCGCGGATCTTCCGCCGCGTCGGCACGTTCTCCCAGCGTGAGGTGCAGCGCTTCGGGGCGCCGTCGCTGATCACCCGCGAGACCAACGACGTGCAGCAGGTGCAGATGCTGGTCGCGATGGGCGGCACGTTCGCGATCGCCGCGCCGATGATGATGATCGGCTCCATCCTCATGGCGCTGCGCGAGGACGTGGGCCTGTCGTGGCTGATCGTGGCCGTGGTGCCCGCCCTGGGCGTGGCAGTCGGCTTCATCGTCACCCGGATGGTGCCGAGCTTCCGGCTCATGCAGGAGCGCATCGACGAGGTCAACCGCCTGCTGCGCGAGCAGATCACCGGTGTCCGGGTCGTGCGCGCGTTCGTACGGGAGCGCCTCGAGACCGAGCGGTTCGCCCACGCCAACGCCGACCTCACCGACGTCGCGATCCGGGCCGGTCGCTGGCAGGCGGGCATGTTCCCCACGGTCATGCTCGTCGCCAACGTGTCGACCGTCGGGGTCCTGTGGTTCGGCGGCCTCCGGGTGGACGCGGGACAGATGGAGGTCGGCGCGCTGACGGCGTACATCTCCTACCTGATGCAGATCGTCATGTCGGTGATGATGGCGACCTTCATGATGATGATGGTGCCGCGCTCCTCGGTGTGCGCCGAGCGCATCCAGGAGGTGCTCGACACCTCCTCGTCGGTGACGCCCCCCGAGCAGCCGCGCACCGACCTGCCCGAGCGCGGCACGCTGCGGCTCGAGGGCGTCGGTTTCACCTACCCCGGCGCGGAGGCGGGGGTGCTGGCCGACGTCTCGCTGGAGGCGGCCCCGGGCCAGACGGTCGCGATCGTCGGCTCGACCGGCGCCGGGAAGTCCACGCTGGTCAACCTCGTCCCCCGGATGTTCGACGTCACCGAGGGCCGCGTGCTGGTGGGCGGTGTGGACGTGCGCGACCTCGACCCCGAGGTGCTGTGGTCGACGCTGGGGCTGGTGCCGCAGCGGGCGTTCCTCTTCTCCGGCACGGTCGCGTCGAACCTGCAGTACGGCAAGGCCGACGCGACGGTGGACGAGAGGTGGGAGGCGTTGCGCATCGCCCAGGCCGACGACTTCGTCGGTGCCCTGCACGAGGGGCTGCAGGCGTCGGTGGCGCAGGGCGGCACGAACTTCTCCGGCGGCCAGCGCCAGCGCCTCGCGATCGCCCGGGCGGTGATCCGGCGGCCCGACATCTACCTCTTCGACGACTCCTTCTCCGCGCTCGACCTGGCCACCGACGCGCGCCTGCGCGCCGCGCTGAGACCGGCGACGCGGGACGCGACGGTGGTGATCGTCGCGCAGCG